>JAGQOS010000072.1 GCA_020427265.1 Planctomycetales bacterium | reverse complement strand
CGCCGCCGCCGATTCGGTCGCCGCCCCAACCGCCAAGCACGATGTCGTCGCCGTCGCCGGCATCGACGGAGTCGGCAAGATTGCCAGCAACAACGATGTCGTCGCCCGCACCAGCGTCGATCCGATCATTGCCGCGTCCGACATTGCCGTAGCGTAAAGCGTAGTCGACGAGTCCTGCATAGTCGTCGGGAATCGAATTCGTGGCGTCGCCGAAGATCCAATCGTCGCCCTCGCCGCCAGAAAGCGAATCGTCGCCATCGCCGCCAGCAAACGCGTCGTTGCCCGCGCCGCCGCTGATCGTGTCGTCGCCCTCGCCTCCGAGCATGGCGTCGTTGCCGCTACCGCCGCCGATGCGATCGTTACCGGACTCGCCCAGGATCAAGTCGTTGCCGGCATTGCCGGCGAGTGTGTCGTCGCCCGGACCGCCGTAGATGATGTCGTTGAACTGGGCAGCGGGCGCCGTGTCGACCGCGCGCAGATCGGCGGTCGTTTGCGCATCGGTTTCGAGCGTATGGACGGCGACCTTCGCGCTGGTGTCGACTACGGCAACAGGGCCGACGGGCGAAGGCGAAACGTCGAGCGGATCGCCTTGAATCGTGTCGTTGCCGCGACCGCCGTAGAGCAGGTCGTTACCCGGGCCGCCCTGGATGGTGTCGTCGCCGCCGTGGCCGTGAATGGCGTCGTCGCCGGTTCCGCCATCGATTCGGTCGGCTTGTTGGCTTCCCGAAATTCGGTCGTTGCCGGCGTCGCCGGTAATCGCCGTCGTTTGCCCGACACTGTCGCGAATTGCGATTGCATCGTCGCCAGCTAGTCCGTGGATGACGAGATGATCGATGAGCGCACTCGGCACACTTGCGGAACTCTCGTTGACCTGGACGATGAGGAGATCGCCCTCGACGTAGGCCGTAATTTCGTCGTTTTCCGGCGTGCCAAAGACTTCGAAAGTGCCGCCATCAACGACCGATTCGACGCTCAAGACCCGACGAGACTCGAGCGTTTCGAGACGCATTTTACGGCAACATGCAGGTGCGAACGATGGACGGGTGCGACGAGCCTTGTGAGGTTGGTTGAAAAGCATGGATGGCCTCTCTCGATTCCGGCGAGCGAAGTTTGACTTCGCTCTGGCATGGCGCCCCTGAGCCAGGAAGGCGTGCGTTGGCATGCCTTGCGAAGCGAGTGAATGCATTCGGCGTGCCAGAATGTGCCGGCAGACGAGAATTAAGCCACGGCGATCGCAGAGTGCATGCCGTAAACTCCTGATTCTGAATAGGCTACGGCGATTGCTGCAGTTCGAGGATGCCTGTGGCAACGACCGGAAAGGCATTTCCCTCGATGTTCCATGCGCCCGAAATTTGGGCGCTCGGCTTGTTGGCCGCGCCCGTTCCTCGTACGATAAGGACTCAAAGGGAACCATTGAGTCGCGACCGCGGCGTGGCAATTCCTGCCGCCAGAGGGTGATTCGATGCGATCTACAGGGGCACTATTGTGGTTCGCGCCGGACCAGCGGCGGCGCGGAAGGGAGATATGAACTATTCGCTCCTCTTGCTTAACGGCTCATCCCTCGGCGCGACACTCCAACTCGATTCTCAGAAATCGCCACTGACGATTGGTCGCGATGAATCGCGTAGTATGCGGCTCGATGATAATCGCGTCAGCCGACTACACGCTCAAGTGGTTTTTCGCGACGAGCAGTGGCTGGTCGAAGACTGCGGCAGCCTCAACGGCACGTTCGTCAACTCGCAACCGGTGCGCACGGCGGTGCTGGAACCGGGTGATCTGATCCGGATTGGCGAGCGTCTCATTCTACTTGTCGACGACTCGCAAGAGACCGAGAACTTGCAACTGCGCGGCGACGGCAAACGCGGCGACACGCTTGCCGGCCGGCCCACGGATCTCGACGACCGCGAATCGCTCGTCGCCCAAAGCTTGGGGCATAGCGTTTCGCGCGTGGTTCGCGATTCGGCCGTCCTGTGCCGCCTGGCCAATCAATTGCATCAGCGCGGCGATACCGAAACCTTGTTGCAAGTTGCTGTCGACGCCTTGGTCGATGGCATTGGCGCGGGCTCGGTTGCGATGTGGCTCGTAGGCGCCGACGGCAGGCTCAAATGCGCTTGCCGCGGCGGAACGCACGATGATCCGACCGACGAAAGCCATGTACCCGCCAGCCTGGCCGTCGATCAGAACGAACCGGTGTTCGATGCCGCCCTGACGGTTGACGAAGCCGCGCCGCCCGACCAAACGATCCGCACAACAAAGAGTACGGACCTGAGCCATCGCATCGCCGTGCCCATTCCGGCCGGGGCCGGCTGCCGCGGCGCGATTCAGTGCCAACTGCCGGCGGCGCGCGAGCACTTCGACCGGGGCGATCTCGATTTCTGCGTCGTCGTCGCGCACCATACCGGATTGGCGCTCGAAAACCTGGAACATCGTGAACGGCTAGAGCAGGCGAACCAGTCGCTACGTAATCGGCTCGAAGCGCAGTCGCAGTTGGTCGGTTCGAGCGCCATGATGCGCGGCGTCTTGGACCAAATCACGAAGGTTGGTCCCACGGCGGCCACCGTGCTCATTTTGGGCGAGAGCGGGACGGGTAAGGAACTTGTCGCGCAATCGATCCACGAACTGAGCCCGCGCAAAGACGGTCCTTACATCGCTGTCAATTGCGCCGCCTTCAGCGAATCGATCCTCGAAAGCGAGCTCTTCGGCCATGAAGCCGGCGCTTTTACCAGCGCCGACCGCCAATACATTGGCCACTTCGAACGAGCGCACCGCGGCACGATCTTTCTCGACGAAGTCGGCGAAATGAGCACCAGTTGTCAGGCCAAACTGCTGCGGCTACTCGAAGGCCACGCCTTTCAGCGCGTGGGTGGCAGCGAACCGATCCATGTCGATCTGCGTGTGGTCGCCGCCACGCATCGAAATCTCGAAGATTGGGTCCGCGAGGGAAAGTTCCGCAAAGACCTGTACTATCGGCTGTGCGTCATCGACATTCGCGTGCCGCCGTTGCGCGAACGCGGCGAAGATGCGGTCGAGATCGCGGCGCGGTTTGTCGAGCAGTTCCGCCAGCAAATGGCCCGCGGGCCGCGACGATTGTCGCTCGACGCCACCGAAGCAATTCGCCGTCACGATTGGCCGGGTAACGTACGCGAGTTGAAGAATGCCATCGAGCGCGCGGTCGTGCTGGGGCGCGGCGAAGACATCACGGCGGCCGACTTAGGGCTCGACGCCGGGGCTTCGACTGCCGAATCCGCCGCGCCGCTGGCGCTCTCGCTTAAGGAAGCGGAACGCCGGCATATCGAGTTTGTGCTCGATCGGGTCGGCGGCAACAAGACCGAAGCCTGCAAAGTCCTGAAGATCGGCCGCAGCACGCTCTATGAAAAGCTCGCCGAATAAAGCCAGCGGACGGCAAACACGAACCGAAACGCGACGGTGACCTAGAGCGCATCCAACGAAAGTGTCGCGCCGTTTCGTCGGGAAATGCTCGCAAGAACGTCGCCGGAAACGCTACAGTTCAGTTCGACTCGAACTAGCGACGAACCGCCCGACGGCGACGACGCACGCCAGCGGCTACCGCTACGGCGACTGACCAAATCAAGAAACTATTCGCCTCGGGTACGAAAGTCATCGATTCGGTGGCTCGGGTAAAGATCAAGTCATCGAGAACCACTAGTCCCGCGCTGCCCGTATCGACTTCGATATACGAAATGTCGGCCGTGCCGCGCAAGATTCCGCGAAACTCGCCGCCATCGATGGGCGCGCCGGTAATCTCATCGGAGCCGAAGAGCGCGAACGACTCGAGCAGCGTGTCGGCCGCGTCGTAGGCGCGAATCACCACGTCGGTCGCCGCATCGGAATAGCTGAAGAGGGCGCCGATGCCGGAAACTTCTTCGCCCACATCGAAGGCCAGGCGAATCAAACCACTAGGGCCGAAAGCTCCAATGTAGCCGTCGCGCGCCGTCGTCCAATCGCCGTTAGTGCCACCCGTACTCACCGTTGATGTGCCATCGCCGAAGTAGCCGAAGCCGGCTGTACCTGAGAACGTGATGTTATCTGGTACACCTCCGGTGCCGCCGACATTCTCCGTCGTTCCGCCGGTGCCGCCGAACACGAATGAAAACGTCGTATTGTTGTACTGCGAAAAATCATTCGTTGTCGAAGGCATGGGAATCGCGCCGGCCGAAGTAATCGGAGCAGCGCACAAGGGCGAAGCCACCATCGCCAGAATCAGGACTTGGAGAATTCGAAGATGCATTGTCAAGGTAGAATTTGCCATTGCCGTCGGAGGGCGGCCAAACGGGGACCGCAACTACTAACCTTATAATCGTCGGCTTGTAGGCATGTCAACAAAACACGACGCCAGGTTTGAAGAATAACCGACAACGCAAGGCAGGGCTGTAAAGACTGCTTTACACCTCTAATTTCGAGGCATCGGTTCGACGCAATCCACGTCGGTTTGCCGCGGGCCTATTTGGCCGCAAAGTGTTGAACGACACTCACCTGGCGAATCTGCCGGCTAGCCGGTTCGTAAACACGGAGCAAGATCTGCACGCCGCGCAGTGGCGCCGGGTAGGGAGGCGAAGTCTCTCGTTCGGCAATATCGTCGACGCCATTGGCATCGTCGCTATCGAAGCCGTCGGTGCCCTCGTCGATGTCTGAGTCCTCGTCTTGATTCAACCCGTCGTTTTCATACGCATAGGACCAGGTGCAATAGGTGCGATTATCCCAAAACGGATGGGGCGTCAAACCCTTGGGATTCGAAGCGACGTGAGGTCCGGAAGAAAACAAACTTGAACCCGGATACGACTGCTCCGAATTCACATTGACATTCCAACCGTAGAATCCCAGATCAACATAAGTGCCTTTCACCAGCTCAATGGTCGCCGTTCTCCATTCCGGATCTTCCGGTCGAGCTAACACAATGCCACCCGGCGGAAACTGCTTCAAAGCGGCGAGCGGATCGTAAACGCGCACGTCAAACGCGAGCACGTCGGTCAACACGGTATCGCGGCTCTGTCGCGTTCTTGCCTTCAGCGCAAGCACATCCAAAGGATACGGAAAATCTGTGATCGCCACGCCATGGGCATATCGATTCTCTCGATTCGTCAAGTCCCCCAACGTATTCCCCACACGAACGCCCCCTTCGACCCGGGCGGATATGTCGTAGGTGTCGTAATAGTCGGCGCCGACCGATGCGCCTGCCAAACTCACCCAAGGCGCGACCAACAACACGCGGCGATAGACGGTGCGCAACCCGGGTTCGCCCTGGTAATGAATCTCGGGCAACGACATACCGGCCGCCTGATCGGCCGCGCGGTCGCGGTTCTCGATCGCATACCAAATGATCTCTGCGGTGTCCGATTCCACGGTCACGGTTCCAGCACGACCGACGAACGGCTCGCCATCCGTGCGAACGGTCATGGCCAGAATGTCGTCGAAGTCACCCAGCGTGCGGTGATCGACCAAGCTGGCCTGATTGTTGGGATACAAACTGTTGGCCGCCAGGTCCGTTTTTGATCCCGTCCCGTAGCCGGCATTGCGCGGCCCTTCTACAAGCTCGAAATAGCCTAAGCCCGCTTCCGGTCGCGCCCAGGGCACGGTCGGACAGGTCAGGGCTGTTAGGTCGGACTGTAATTGGTCGCGGGTATTCCGCAGGCGATCGTTCATCTCGAGCGCCGAGCGGCTCTCGGAAACGCTCGTGCCAATCCGATCGAACACCTCGACCAGCGTTCCCATCACGATCAACGTCAGAATCGTGGCGATGAGAATCTCAACAAGCGTAAAGCCGCGTTGATTGGACACGCTGCTCATGATTTCGGCCTTTGTGCAATATGCAAATCGCTACTAGCTGCTAGCTACTAGCCGACAGCTAATGGCTGTTTCTCTTATTCAATAAAGGTTCGCAACACCACGGCGTCGTCCACATTGTGATCCTTGCCCGGCTCGAAGGCGACCGGCAGCGAACGATCGACGATATAGAACGCGCGATGGCGCGTGCTGTCGCCCTGGTCGCTGCCAAGCTCGCGCGTGATACCGCTCAATCCGCCGGCCGGGCTGGTTTCAAAGTAGCCAACTGTGATCCATACGGCATACACGTTCGAACGCGTGGTCGTCAGATTCGCCAACCGCTGCACGCTTTGGTTGAAGAAAAATGGGTTGCGCGACGCGTCGTTGTATTCGTTGAGGCTCGTGTTGGCGAACATCGGCCGCGGCGTCGTGGCCGTGGGATGGTTGCGTAGCAGCGTCTTTTGCCGCTCGTCGGCGTTAAATGATCGGAACGGATTCTGGAAGAACGAACTGCCGCTGCCGGAAATGATCTCGTCCGTGGCCGTAACGGTCGCCGGATCAGCGTTAAAGGCTTCGCGGCGGCTCGTCACGAATTCGGCCCAGGTCGGGCCAGGGTGGCGCGGCGTTCCCACGCCGATGTGCATCAGGGCGTTGTACGTGCTCTCGTTGTAAATCGTGTTCAGATTAATCTTGCCCGGCTCGCGCAGCGAAGGCACGTGATTAAACGGCGGACGGAAAAGGTCGACACCGGCATCGGAACTGGTCTGAAACACTTCGGGGTTAAACGTGGTGCGCGTTCCCACGAACCGCGAAGGAACGTACGACACTTCGAGGAAATCGCGGAAGACCTTGTAATCGTTGTGGTAGAAGTTCACCAAATGGCTGAAGCTCTTCGTAGGATCGGTTCCGTTGTAAAACGAAAACGCCACCGGCAACCGCGACGACGATGTTTTCGGCACCAGCATCAGTTCCAACTGGCTTGTAAAGGGCCGATTGAGCCACGCGAGCCAAGGAAACGGCGAGTCGGGTTGATTCTCGGCATGGGGGTTCGCGGGATCGGTTTGGTAGGCATCGTTCAGGAAACCGAGGCTGTGCGCCAGGATTTCGTCGAAATAGTGATTCGGATCGCGACCCGCCGTGGCGCCGGCGGCCGGATTGGCCTCATAAGCCCACAACGCGTTGACACCCGCCGCTGCCGTGTCGCCGCGTTGCAACGTGGTAAAGGCGGTCGGAGGTCCACCGGCGGCGTTCGAGTCCATGTCGTTTGTTTCGCCATTGAAGCACGTCAGATCGACATGCATCGAATCGATCGTCAAATACGGATTCGTAACCGAATTCCAATCTTTGAGCGGGTTGGCCAACCGTTGCAGATGAACCATCCGAAAACCCTCGTGCGTGCCGTCTTCCATCAACGACGGCACGGTATCGAGCGGTACATCTTTCACCGTGGTATAGAGCTTCTGCGTTGCATCCCAACCTGCCGCCGTGTAGCCGTTCGACGGTTCCGAGATACTCAGGCCCGATAGCGAAACATTCCCGCCGATACTCGCATTCGTATCGATCGCCACAGCGAGTGCTGCCGAATCCGTACCCATGGGATGAGCATCGTCGGAATTCGCCGCTTCATTGTTCGTTACGAGCACCGCGTTGTTGGAATACGTGTTGTGCGCCAGCACGATCCGCCGAGGCGGCGAGGTCGTCGCATCGGCCGAAGAACCAATCAGCGACGTGCCGGGCGTGTCGGGATCGCCCGACGAACCGACGACGGCGTAATGGCCGGCGGGCAAGAACTGCGTAACGGCCGTCGAGGGATAGTATCTTGTGCCATCGCCCGTATCGGCCAGGCCGGCAGGATTCACGAAGTACACGCTACGGTCGATCGTAGAAGCCGCACGCGTATCGGGATCGTCGTCCGGATCGACCGTCGTATCGACAGCGATGCGCCACACGGGGCTCCCGCCCGGCGAACGCTTGTTCAGCTCCACACCCGTCGTCGCCGTCGCTCGGTACAGGTCGGTCGACTTCTTCCCTTCGTCCTTCCACGGATTGTAAAGCTCGACAAAGAATCCGCTGCGCGGAAGCCGCTTCTGGTCGAAATCTTCGTCCTCGCCGTCGGCCTGTTTTCCCTTGTCTTTGTCGTCGACCGCGCCGTCGCCGTTCTCGTCGTTATCCGGAGTTTCGTCGGCCGTATCCTCGGTAGCCCGATCATGCCAGGCCAGTGTTTCGGTAAGCAGCAACTCAGGCCGTTCGCAGCCCCAAACCACTTCGTTGGCGCCGCCGCCGTATTGGAAACGGGTCATGATCGAATCAAAATCGCGGAAGTCGACCACGTTCACGGCCCACTGGGCCATGATCCGGGCGGCGTCGGCGTCGGGCGCGGCCCCGTTGTTCGTGCGATAGATCGCGTCAAGAATCACATAAATGCGATTGGCGAAATGCTGTTTCGCCTCGTCCACCGGATCGTTGGCTTCAGCCGTATCGAGCGTGCCGTCGTTGTCGCGATCGGGCGTAATGACCGGCGCGAAAGTGGCATGCGTGATGTTCGCCCACAGGTCCTCCGTCTCGCCGCTTTCATCGACCACGCCATCGCCGTCGTTATCCACGCCATCGCCGAATGGGATGTTGAGGTTGAAGCGTCCCCCAGTCGCAAAATCGGGGCCCAGAATGCGATAGGCGGCGCGCGATGAACCGACGAGCGCGGCGACGCGCGAAATCAGCTCGGTGCGCAGCGAGCCGACGGTCGGCACATCGAAGCTGGCTGTCGTAGCATTCAATCGATTCGCGGCCGCGTCGGACGACGTGCGAAAGGTCGTGGGAAAGTGGCTTCGCAGGCGGCTTGTCAGACTCGCCGCATCGTGATCGTAGTATCGCAGCAGCGCTTCGAGTTCTGTGTAAGCATAAGGAGCGTCGGAAGCGGCCATGGTCTCGCCCCCGGCGACATTGCGCGAGAGATCGAAGCCGTAGGGCGAGCCGACAATTTGCGGCTCCGAAAGCTGTTGCGGTTCGTACACCACGCGCCCATAGTCATCCAGGCCGGCCGCGTAACGGCCGAGTCCATCGAACGGACTGGCGTAGGCCGTGAAAGCCGCGTTAAACACGTTGGGCGCGCCCATGAAACGTACGTCGACACGCGAAGCCGCACCCACGCGACGCGGCGCCACCGTATCGACGTTGGCCGCATCGGTCATGCCGTAACGTTCGGCGACTAATTTGCGATATTCGGCGCCGAACATCGCACCGAGATGAATCTCGGCCGGGCCGAGTCCCGAACCTCGCGGCAGCTCCGAACTCAAAGAGCCATTGGCCAAGGTCGCCGCCGCCGGCGCGGCGCGCAAATGATCGCGCGTGCCGGCTGCGTTGACGTTCAACCGACCATCGAGATCGGTACACAAGATAGCGAACATCGGCTTGTAGAGCCGGCCGTCGCGCGTACGCTGGACGGGAAAGCCTAGATCGAGCCACACGCTATCGGCGTAGCCGTCGCCGTCGTTGTCGACGTGCCAGGGATACGGGTTACTCGTCGCATCCCAAACGCCACCTGGATTTCGCGAGGCGTCGTAAAGCGGAAACGGCGACTTCGCAGGGCCGCCGGTTTGCGAACGATCGAATGACGGAATCACGTGCAATTCATTATGATCGATGTAGACAGCGGCCAGGTGCAAATTTTCGTTATCGGCGGCGTCGTAGTCTTCGTTATCTGCCTGATTGTCGAACGGTACGGCGTTGATCCAGGCCCGGTCGCCTTTGCCGGGATAGGTTGCGAGTTGAGCCGTCGCATTGGGCAGCGGGTTGGGAAGCGCGAAGTCGTTCGTAAAAATTCGCAGCGTGATGTCGGCCGTGTCCGGTTCAGGATTCGGAATAATCCGCCCCGATGCAAAAGGCCTGGGCCCGGTGAGGAACACGATCGTGCGTCCGGCCAGTTCTTCGCGAGCCACACCTGCCGGCAACGTTTCAATGGCCATGTCGAAAAACTGCTTGTCGGCGACCATGCTCGAAAGACTGACGACTTGGGAAATCTTGACCTCGACCCAGCCGCTCTTTTCGGAAACGTCGGCCGGCGTGCTGCCGAACATGTCGCCCAACAGACTATCGCCCGGCTCGATTCCTGTTCCGGCGCGGCCGCGCAGCAGCGTGCGCAGCGCTTCGTCCAACTGTTCGTTCGGCTGATCGCCGGCGAGCGACTTCCTGGCCGAAGCTTTGGCCGCCGTGTGCTGCTGGCTCGAATTGAGCACGAAGGCGACTGCCGCGAGCAGGAACAAAACCAGCAAGCTCATGACTACGAGGATGAGCACGCCTCGACGCTGGCGACGTGAAATTCTTTTGGCCATCTTCTGTTTATGCCCTTCTCAGTTTGCCCCTGAGTGTTTGGCGAACGCAGCCGCTCGCCCATTTTGTTTTGGCTACTCGTCCCAACTCCAGTAGGAAGACTCGAGTGCCGGCACGGTCTTTTCGTATACGGCGACAACGCGATCGAACAACGCCACATGGTTCGGCGGCACGCCCGGATCCCAATCGGCGCCGGTGAGCGTAATTAAATGGTCGCCATCGCCTTCGATTTCGCGGGCGACGACACGATACCAGCGATAGATGCCGTCGGCCTCGGAGCCGGCATTGAAACGCGACACGAGCAGCCAACTGCCCGGCGCGGTTTGGGATTCGCCATCGACATCGAGCGTGAGTTCGCCGCCGCCGATTCCCATGTTCTCTTCCTTGATGTTCGCGCCGGTCACATCGCCTTCGCTGTCGGGATTTCGGCTCTCGAAGACGACGACGGAGACACGCATTAGATCCTTGTTCGATTCGGGCGTGACGGTAAACATCCACGTGTAGCGGCCGTCGTAGGCCGGACGGTAGAAATCGGTATTGTGCGTGTCGGGATCGGCATCGGCGGGGCGCACGGATTCGTCGGTGTAGAGAATGGCGCCGGGCAAATCGGTCTGATCTGGTAAGTCGAGCGCCAGATCGTCTTGCGAACGGAATACCAAATCGGCCAGCGCGGCGCCTTGCGCCCCGTTGGCGGCTACCTGGCGAGGAATCACGCGCGTCATTCCCGCAATGACGAAATTGCCTCCAACCATGTCGACCTGAATCGGCAAGGTAAGCTGATCCGAAGTAGCATCGATCTGCGTCGTCGCCCGGGTTGTGCTATTCCAGTAAAGCCAATGGTCGTTCTTGTTGTTACCGTCGCTATCTTCATTGAGCGGCCTCAATAACCCGCGCACCATGAGATCGTTAAACGCCGCCTGGCCGGCGGCTGAGGCGGAGTCGTAGAGGTTGGCTTTGCGGACGTGGTATTTGCCGGCCGGGAACATGGCGGCTACGCCCAGCAGGCCAAAGAGCAGGATAAACATCGAAACGAGCACTTCGAGCAGGCTCAGACCCGCGCGGCTGCGACGCGAGGAGCGATTCGGAATGCGGTAGGCGGAATTCAGGCGTTGGATGTTCATAGGTCAACGGCTGTTGCTAGGTGATGGTTGGTTTGTCGTTGCATGGCTCACGGCGATAAACCTGCTCCCAAGGAACGAATGCTAATTTCCGCTTTGGCCGCGCATGTCGGACGCGAGACGTCTCGCTTCCGTAACGACTTCGCGCGGTGTTCTGCCCTGGGCAATGGCCGGGTCGATAAACGTCATTTCGGCCGACACGGCCTGGCCGTTCTGCACGCCGATGGCCACCCATTGGTTGATGCCGTCGAGCAAGTTGCAGTTTTCTTCGGTCCAAGTAGCGGTCGACGAAATATCAACCGGAATCTTTTCGATGCCGCCAACGAGCAGGTAGATGGCGCCGGTTACAGACGATGTTCCGCCGTTGGCGTCGATGAGCGACTGCACATGGCCTTCGGGCGCGAACATGATCGTAACGTTGCGCCGATTGCCGGCGGGTACTGGGAAAACGTCGCTATCGATTCCCGAGAATTGCAAATCGACCGCCGCGTTGCCGGGCATTTGAAACGACGCCGCCGAGGAACGAACCGGCTGGCGGCGGATCTGAAAAGCCGGATTCGGCGAGGTGGTCGTCCAAGGAATCGCCACGTTGCTTGTCACGCTGATATTGATGGTCGTGCTCGTGATCTTCTCGCCGGGGCCGGCCGCCGGGTCATTGATTTTCCACCAAGGGCCTTGGAAGTTGAAGCGAATCTTGTCACCATTTCGAACGAGGGCGGTCGCCGCCGCGGCGCCGTTGAGTGTGACCGTGGCGGTACCGCTCGACGAGTCGACAGCCGTGAAATTGGCGTTGGAGGTTGTCGAATCGCCGGCATACATCGGCGGCACTTCGACGTAGTAAGCATCGACCGCCGCGGGCAATAGGCCGTCGGCCGAAACGGGCACGAATTCCACGCCCACCGGCCGATCGCGATCGATCGCCCGGGCGCGGGCGCCGGCGATGAACGTGCTGAGGCCGCGCGAGGCTTCGCGCAATCGGCGCGACTCGACGGCGGGCGCCATCAGCGGAATGGCCGTGGCCGTGATGATCGAGAGAATCGCCACGACAACCAGCAACTCGATCAGCGTGATGCCAGGCCGGAATCTGGAATTTCGAATTTCGAATTGGGAATTTGGCGAAATCATGGCGCGGCGGCTATTGGTGGTTGTAATTTGCTAACAGCTAACAGCTAATTATTTCCCTGCAGATGGTTGTGGATGTTGTCGACCGACGTTGTTCCATCGGGCGCGGCCATGCGTTGGCCGGCTACCACGTCGGCATACGGATTGAGGTATTTCACGCTGAAGTTGCTGCCGCCTACCGTCATACTCACTGTCTCCAGCGGATAGTCGTACGGCGTATTGGCGGCCACGGCGGTAAGCAGCCCCAATTCTTCGTCGGCGCCGCCGGAATAGATAATCGGAATCAGGCGATAGGCATCGGCATCGACACCAGTTGGATCGAACGGATCGTGGTCGGCCGCCGTATCTCCGGTTTGCATGGGCGAAGGGAAGCCGGCCGGCCAACGCCGGAAGCTGATCGGATGGCCCCAGCCGTCGAGGAATTCGGGGGCCAGATCACCGTCGGTATCGCCGATATCCTGATCGGAAAAATGCTCGCGCGCCTCGCCGTCGCCGGTGGCGAGTGTAATAATCAGAAACAAGCACTCGGCGCTGCCGTTGGTATTCAGTTCGCCCGGGTTCGGTCCGCTCAATACGGTAGCCTTGCGACGCGAATAGGCATCGTGCAGCGCCGTGCGAAATCGCTTCGCTTCGTCGTCACTGATTCCGAATTTCGACGCGTAGGCGCTGATCTTGCCGCTGTCGTCGAGCAGGCCTACTTCGTTCCAGCCCTCGGGCAGTTCGATCTGCATCAGGTTGCGAATCGCCTGTAGGCGACGGGCGGCGGCCAGACGAGCCGGCATCGAGCCCGTTGCCACCGGAACACGTCGAGTTTGATACGACTCGAACTGCTCCATCAACAACGAGTGAATCGCGGCGATGTTCGTTTTCGTGCGCGCTTCTTTGGCGGCTTCCTGCGCGCCGACCATGGCGAACAGCACCGTGCTGGCGATGATCGAAATGATCGCCACGGTAATGAGCAATTCAACCAGTGTCACGCCGCGCGTGCAACGCTGCCGGCGAATTTCGAATTGTCTCCAGCGACTCGTCATGGTTGCGAATCCTCGAGACTTCCGGTGTTGAAATTCGTTAGGTTATCCGCCATTTCGTTGATGAACGGCCCGTTGGGAAATGTCGCGATATTCGCGGCCGGCACGGAACTTGTGCCTGCAGGAACTCCGATCGACCAACGGTCGTCGAGGCCGGCAGATAATACCTGAAACGACTCTGGATTTACGTACTCGAGACCGCCACCTCCCGCACGCCTATGAGGTACGGCTACACCGCGCGAACCGTCGCCAGGAACGTAGAGTAGCGTTTCATCGTCTGTGGGTGAGGGCTTAGTTCGAGACGTATCGAAATAAACATAGGGCTCGGCACGCGCTTCATCGGTTCCCGTTGGGGTATAAACCGGCAAAGCGATGAAGACAAGACGCTGAGGATTGTCTGGATGTGGTTGCAAGAACTTCTGCCGCCCTGTGAATTTGACGACTCCATTGGTGACATCTTCCTCCGCGGGGCCGAGCCGCGTCAGGTCGAAATCAAACAAACTGTTGCGTTTTGAAAAGTCAAACAATCCATTGGCAAATTTAGCCGCTTCGGCATTTGGTCCTGCGAAAAACGGCCCACCAGGTCCCGTCAATGGATGTTGAGGATCGGAGCTCATGCCGCCTAGCCAGAAGAAGACGGCTTCATCGGGCCGGGGCACATATCCTGCGGTATTCAACGCGTCGACAAACTTCAATTCATTGCTCGTGATACGCGGAAACGCCTTTCTCAAGTGACGCTTCACGGCATCCAGGTCATTAAAGTTTGGCGGATATTCTCCGTACTTTTCCTTATACGCCTTGAAGCCAGCCGAAAGTCCGTCGACTTCCACCTTCACGGCCGCTTCCTTGGCCTGGCGCCAGGCGGCGGCGGCCACTACGGAAATCAGCGCCGTAAGGACGCCGATGATCGCGATGACAACCAACAGCTCGACGAGGGTAAAACCCGCTCGATTTCGGATTTCAGATTTCGGATGTCGGATTGCCGAAGTAACCCGGGCATTAGGGGAGCGCATTGAACCAGTCCTTGATTTTGAGTTTTCAGCGATCAGTTTTCAGTGGTCAGTGAATCCAAATTCAAAATTAAACATTCAAAATTAGACATCTCTCTCGACCCTGGTCTCTTGACCCTCGACCCACTAGGTGAGCGACGAGATGAGTTTCACGAGCGGCATGAACA
>JAGQOS010000071.1 GCA_020427265.1 Planctomycetales bacterium | reverse complement strand
GCTACTTTCTCCCCCAACAAAAAACCCGCGGCGATTCCGATCGCCACGGGTTTTGGGTTATGAAGATCCGAGCCGGTGAACGCCGCAGGGCCGGCCGGGTTGTTGGGGAGAAGATTAAGTCGGATGCAATGGTTCTGTTGCTTCGCGGGCCATCACCCTCTCCCAAGATTGGGAGAGGGAACGTTCGTCAAACCTACTCAGAAGCCGATGCGGAAGCTGACGCGGCCGTTGCCAACCGTCACGCCGTTGCCGTTCACTCGCACACCAGCGTGACCGCCGTGGTTGCCGTGACCGCCTTGGTAAACCGGGTATGGCTTGTAAACCGGCTGCGTCGAGCAACCGCCGTGGTTGTAGCAGCGGTAGCGGCTGCGGTACATCTCTTCGATGTCGTCTCGCAGGTGATGCAGGTTCTCTTCCACTTCGTGCATCAAGTAGAAGACGTGCTGCGTGTCGCCATGCGCGTGACCGCCGTAGCCGTAGTGCACTTGGCGATTGAGTTGGCCGAGCACTTCTTCCAGGTGATGGAATTCGCGATCCAAGCGGTTCAGGTCGTCTCGCATGTGCGAGATGTTGCCACGATAGTGGGCCAGTTCATGGATATGATCGGCCAGGCGGGCTGCGTCGCGGGCATCGTTGATCAAATGACCGTAGAGCGACGTATGCCGATAATGGGTCGAAAACTCTTCGGTTAGTTCATTCATTTGGCCGGCCAATTGCAGGGCCAGGCGGTCGATATGCTCGTAGCTGGCGGCTTGAGCGTTCGAGGCGGCGAGCAGGGCGGCGGTAGCGAGCAGGATCGTGCGGGCGGCGTTCATCGTTTTTCTCCTTCGGGTCGTTTAAGTGAAGTTGTCGAAGTGACTTGCGTAACGGCTCTCCTAGAATGCATGCAGCGTGCCAAACCCAGTTCGCGCGTTGACATACACCCGCAACCCCTTTGAAATTAGCGACTTAAGAAAAAACTGGCTTTCCTTTCAATTCTTCCGCCCGCAAAACCGACACCCTGGCTGTTATCAAAACGACGACATCTGGAGCGAATCGGATACAGCCTTCCGCTACAAAAGTGCGGGTGATTCAGATCAGTCAAGATAGGCAAAGTAGTTTCAAGCCGTGCTGTGTCTCACGCCGATCCAAGATAGCGGATCATCGTATGCGCGCACGGATGCGACTAATCGGGGCGATATTCGCACTTTGGTCGCTTGGGTAGAGAAGTTATGAGTCAAATCCAATCCTCCGTCGGACTGATTACTGGGATTCCCATCCAGGATACAGTCGATCAGTTGATATCGATTTCGGCCCGCCCACGCAATCTGCTCTCGGAACGCAATGCGGGGCTGAAGACGCAGCAAGTAGCGCTCGACGCCCTCTCCTCTCGACTGCTAGCTCTGCAATTCACTGCTCGCCGACTCAGCGCCACGAGCCTCTTTCAACAGCGGCGAGTTTCGTCGAGCAATACCAGTGCACTGTCGGCGGCCATCGCCACAAATGGCTCCCCTGCTCTGGGTAGTTATCAATTCACACCCGTTCAGACTTCGCAAGTTCAGCAACTGCTTAGCTCGGAGTTTGAAAGCAAAGAGACGGTGGTCGGCGAAGGATCGCTGACGTTTCAGTTTGGTGGCTATGTCGACACTGGAATTGATCTGAGCGAAATCAACGATGGCGATGGATTCGAGCGAGGAGAGATTCGCATAACGGATCGGAGTGGTTCGTCTTCGGTCATCGATTTGCGTTTCGCACGCACAATCGACGACGTTCTGGCTGCAATCACCGAGGATGACACAATCAATGTCGAAGCAGTCGCCGACGGCACGGCGATTAAGTTGATCGATCACACGGGCGGCAGCGGCACGCTTTCGGTCGACGACATCGGCAATGGCACGACGGCGGCCGATCTGGGGCTCGATGGCATTTCGGTAACGCAAGACGAGATCACCGGAAGCGAGATCTATCGACTCCATGCGGATACAAAATTGACCGCGCTCAACGACGGAAACGGCATCGCGTTGCTCGACGAATTGGCGGACGTTGAAGTGTCGCTCGCCGATGGCTCGACGCTGCAAATCGACTTTCTCGCTGGCGCAAGTCCGGAAACATCTCTTGGCGACATACTCGACACGATTAACGCGGCCGACCCGCTCAAACTGCAGGCGGCCATTTCGTCGGATGGTAAACGCATTGAACTGACCGATTTGACGTCGGGCGGCGGCACATTCGCCGTATCAAGTCTGTTTGGCGGCGCCACGGCCGAAGATCTTGGACTGACCACGACGGCGGCGGGAGGAGTGATCACCGGTAATCGCCTGATATCGGGCTTGAAAACCACCTTACTTTCGCGACTAGGCGGTGGCGGCGGCGTGGGAACGCTGGGCGTTGTTGAAATTACCGATCGCAGCGGAGCGTCTGACCTGTCCATCGACCTGTCGTCGGCGGAAACCTTGGAAGACGTCGTCGAATTGATCAATAACTCCGGTGTCGATGTGTTAGCGCAAATTAATTCGGCACGTAACGGAATCACCATTCGCGACACATCGGGTGGTTCCTCTAATTTGATTATCGCTAGTGGCGACGCGACCAATAGCGCCGAAGCGCTCAGTATCGCCGTCGACGCGATCGTGTCTTCGGTCAATTCGGGAAGTCTCGATCGACAATCCGTAAGTCGGCAGACGACCCTTGCATCGCTCAACCGGGGAAGCGGCGTCGAACTAGGTTCCTTCATAATCACCGACACAAACGGCGATGAAGCTGCCGTCAAACTCAATACGACTGGCGCCGAGGCCGAAACCATCGGCGATGTCATCGATTTGATCAACTCCGCTGGGCTCGCCGTGTCGGCTCGGATCAACGACACCGGCGATGGCATTGCGATCGAGGACACGGCTTCGGGCAGTGAGACGCTTTCGATTCGCCAATCGGGCAATCAAACTACGGCGGCCGATCTGAATTTACTTGGTGACGCCGTCGACGTATCGGGGACGGCGACAATCGACGGTTCGTTCCGCTTCGAGTTGGTAGTCGGCGCCGAGGACACGCTGGAAGATGTTATTGACGGCATCAATGCGCTCGATGCAGGCTTTACGGCCAGCAGTTTCTTTACTGGATCGGGTTATCGCATTTCGCTTGGGGCCGATGCCTCCGGACTGTCAAACGCTTTCACGGTCGATACGACCGATGCCGACATCACGTTTACCGAAATCTCCAGCGCGCGCGACGCCGTGTTGCTGTTTGGTTCGGCGGAGAGCGCCGCGGCCGGATTATTGGTCACTTCGTCAGACAACACATTTGAAAACGTCGTCGACGGCCTGAATCTCACGATCAGGCAATCGTCTTCCGACGCGGCTACGATTAACGTCACCTCATCCGACACGTCGATTGTCGATTCGGCCCAGAATTTCGTATCGTCGTTCAACGCGTTGCGGGCGGATTTAGACACGCTTACTGATTTCGACGAAACAAGCGGCACGACGGGGCTGCTGTTTGGGTCTCGCGAAGCATTGCGGGTCGATACCGACCTGGCAAATTTGCTGACGGGCCGGTTCTTTGGCGTCGGCAGTTTCGAATCGCTGGAACGACTCGGCATCGAGATCGATGATCAAGGCAAACTCTCGCTCGACTCCGATAAGCTCAAGGCGGCTTTTGAAGACGATCCCGACTCGGTCGAAACGTTCTTTACCGACGAGGACCTGGGTTTTATCGCCAAACTCGACGCACTAGTAAGCCAACTGGCAGGCGAAGAAGGTTCGTTGCTAACCAGCAGCTACGATTCACTGCAAAGCAAAGTCGACGCCAACGACGAAAAAATCGCGAGATTGAATGATCGTCTGGCGCTTGAACGCGAGCGGTTGCTGAACCAATTTTACCAGATGGAGTTGATTGTCGGCCAAATGCGAAACAACCTGTCCGTGCTGCAATCGTTCACCCCGATCGCGCCAAATTCGATTACGATCGCGCAATAGGATCGGCGACTAACGCACTCCGTTAAAAATACTCCAGAGAAACAGGATCTACATCCACTTACAGCCCAACCACTTTTTCCGTTTCCAAACCGATCCGCTGAAGGAATAGCCTTATCATGCCGCCAACCGCGCCGAATACCTATCTCGAAACCGAAGTTCTCACGGCGACACCACAGAAGCTGCAACTGATGCTCATCGACGGAGCGATTCGGTTTTCGCAGCGAGCCAGAACCTTGTGGGCTGAAGGCGACGATGCAGGCGCTGGCGACTGTGTTTTGCGCGCCCAAGAAATCATGGGCGAGTTGCTGCAAAGTGCTAGCGGCACAAAAAGCGACATTACAGAAAAGCTCTCGGCGATTTATCTCTTCGTGTTTAGCCAACTGACGGAAGCGTATCTTGAACGCGATGCCAAAAGGATCGACGAGGTGATTCGTGTGCTAGAAGTCGAACGCGAAACCTGGAGGCAAGTTTGTGAGAAGTTTGGAGCGAGACTGGAGATTACGATCCCCGATGCCCACTTGCCAGCGGCAGCTCCGATTGTCGAAGTGGATGCCCCCTTGGAGTCCGGCGGCTTTTCTCTAGAAGCTTGACGCGAACGACTAGGGCCCGCTGGCCATTTCTGCTAAGTTGAAGGCATGATGGCCGCTTGGCAACAACGACTCGATGCCTTCATCGACGAGCACTTCGATTACCTGGTGGAAGTGCGACGTCACTTGCACGCGCACCCTGAGCCAAGCGGCGAAGAATTCGCAACGAGCTTGTATCTTTACCAGATACTTTCCGATCGCGGCTATGCCGTCGAGATGGGGCCCGAAGGACGGGGTGTCAAGGCCGACTCGCCAACCGTCGGATCGAGAGTGGCGTTACGCGCCGATCTCGATGCCCTGCGAATTCACGACCACAAGCAGGTGGCTTATCGCAGCCAACACGACGGCATCCTCCATGCCTGTGGACACGATGCGCACGCAACCTGTGTTCTGGGCGCCTTGCTTGCGTTGCGGTATTTGAGCGAAGAAGGCCTGTTGCCGCACCCTGTTCCGGTGCGAGGCGTCTTCCAGCCAGCGGAGGAAACTGCCGAAGGAGCTAGGCAGATGGTCGACGCGGGCATTCTCGACGGTGTCGAGGCGATCTTCGCGACACATATGGACCCGACGCGGAATACCGGACAAGTTGGCATCCGCACCGGTATCATGACCGCGAATTGCGATGCCTTGCGTTTGGTCATCCAGGGTCGAGGAGGCCATGCAGCGCGTCCGCACGAATCGAACGATCCGATCGCAGCCGCCGCACAACTGATTAGCACGCTCTACTTGTTCGTTCCTCGGGGAGCCGATAGCCAGGACGCCGTGGTCATCTCCATCGGCCAGATTTTGGGCGGCGAGAATCCCAACGTTATTCCCGAATCGGTTGAACTGCGAGGTACGCTGCGAACGCTCGATCGTCAGGTACGCAGCCGAACGATCGAGCACATTCGCCAACTGGCGCGTGGAATTGCGGAAGCGTCTGGCACTCAGATTACGGTGGCCTCCGACGTCGGTATTGGCTCGGTCGTTAACGATGCGATGTTGGCCGACTTGGTTCGATCCGCCGCGATCGAAGTGGTCGGCCGCGATGGGATTCAAGAAATCGTCCGCCCCAGCATGGGCAGCGAAGATTTCGCAGCCTATCTCGACCATGTCCCGGGATGCATGTTTCGCCTTGGCTGCGCTTCCGACGACATTGGCCATCACGGCCTGCATACGCCGCTTTTCGATATCGACGAACGAGCATTGGCGATCGGCGCCAAGATCCTTACCCGTGCTGCCGTTGCATTTGCAGAACATCGCAGCAAGACCGCGAACCAGAACGAAACCTCCCGTCGCTAATAGCCAAGGCGCCGCGCATGAGCAAGCTGACCTTCAATTCCAACCAACTTCCTACCGTAGGAATCGAGATCGAACTCGGGTTGGTTGATGAACAGACAATGGAATTGTCTAACTCGGTCGCCACGGTGCTCGCCGAACTGCCGCCAGAACAAGAGCAGCTACTCAAGCCCGAACTGATGCAGTCGTGTCTGGAGATCAATACGGGTGTTTGCAAGACGATCGCCGACGCTGAGGTCGATCTCCGCGAAAAGCTGGCCCTCGTTGAAAGTGTCACCGATCAGCTCGGCCTGCGGCTTTGGTGGGGGGCAACGCATCCGTTTTCCCGCTGGAGTGACCAGCAGGTGACCCCGGACGATCGCTACCAGATGCTCGTGAATTTATTGCAAGAGATGGCCCGGCGATTGGTCACGTTTGGCTTGCACGTTCATGTTGGCGTCGATTCCGGCGACAAAGCGGTGATGATCTGCGATCGCATCATGCGTCATTTGCCAACACTGCTCGCGCTCTCAAGTAGCAGCCCGTTTTGGGAAGGCCGCGATACAGGGCTCCATTCACATCGCTCGAAGATCATGGAAGGCCTGCCAACGGCCGGCCTGCCAACCTTGATGCGCAACTGGAGCGAATACGTATGGCTTGTAAACCACATGGTCGACACTGGCTTTATCAACACGATTCGCGAACTGTGGTGGGACGTGCGACCGCATCATAATTTTGGCACGGTAGAAGTGCGCGTTTGCGACATGCCCGGAAATCTCGACGATGTCTTGGCCATCGCCGCACTTTCACAATGCCTCGTCAAAGCGCTGTCCGACGACATCGACCATGGCGCCTATCAACATGATTGCCACCCCATGATGGTAAGGCAAAACAAATGGCGCGCCTGTCGGTTTGGAACCGAAGCGCAATTGGTCGATTCCTATACTTACCGGGTCGAATCTGTGGCCCAAGTGACCCACGAGTTGCGCGATCGCCTCTTGCCAATCGCCAATCAACTCCACTGCGCCGAATATCTAGATCGGTGTGTGGAAATTGCAGCAGGGCCAAGCTGGGCGCGCCGGCAGACCGAAATCCTTCGCACAACTGGAAACCCGCGCGAAGTTGTACGTCAATTGACGCAGCAGTCGCGTATCAGCCCGCCGCCCTCGTAGTTCGCGCCGATGCTAGAGGTACGGCGACTGACCTTTCTTTGCGGCCGACAATCCAACGACTGCCTCCGCCAACGCGGAACTAATCGCCTGCAAATAACGCTCGCCTTTTTCCGCCGTCGCCCGCGCCGGATCGCCGCACCCCGTATCGGGTTGAGCATGCGACCAGGGGCGCGGCGTCCAAACGCCCGGCTGTTTCAGCCCAGGTACGTCGAACGGGACCGATGCTCCCGAACCGGCTTGATTCATCTTAACCAGGTCCGGACACAGATGCAGCAATAGGCTCGTCTCCAATTCACCGCCATGATCACCGGGTTCATCGAATAGTTCGAGCGCGTCGGGGCGGAGTTGCCAGAAATTTGCGACAACGATCAGCGCGTCGTACTTCGCAGCCAAGTCTCGCACCATCGGCTTGAACTCATTTCCTCCGTGGCCATTGACGATTAACACGCGATCAATCTGCTGTTTAGCGAGCGAGCGGACGACGTCTTCCAGCACGGCCAGAGCGGTCGACGTGCGGAAACTGATCGTTGCAACCTGATCGAGCTGCTGCTCATCGTTCCCAAACGGTATGGTTGGCAACACGATCGGCTTGGCGCCGCGCTGAAGCGCAATTTGAGCCGCCGCGGCAGCCACACTCGCGGCTTCGATCACATCCGTGCCATGCGGCAGGTGATAGTTGTGCGCCTCAGTCGCCCCCCAGGGCAGCAGGGCAACATTCGGGCGATAATCGAGCAATTGCCGATAATTGGCTTCAAGCAGCATGAACGGACGCGGCGCCGAATGCGGATCTGCCATAACTGGAAACCTCGTGTGAATAGCGGACAGAAAAAGTCAGCCGCCATTATTTATCGCGAGGAAACCCAAAGCAATGCCACGGAGCCACGTGCACAACGAAACTTCGCATCGAGCAACGCTTGATAGCGAATCGCACGTTCAACCGGCTGCGGCCTCGGAAAACAAATCTTTTACCTCGGAGTCTTCCGCTCCGTCGGTCGATTCTTCGTCGCGACGGCCCATTAGATCGCTGTCTTCTTCGACCCTCTGCAGAAGGTCGTGGAGCTGACGCCACGAATAGAGCCGCCAATTGACCTTGTGGCCCATTTTGTCCAGCTCTTGAGCGAGTCGCACTCGCGAGAGAAAGTTCAGCAGTTGCTCGGGCGTGTATTTGCGGTAATCCACGGACACACCCATTTCCTTGAGACGCCCCGTATACTCCAAGCGTTTCGATACATCGTGCATCTGCGACCAGGAATTCTCCTGCCAGTCAACACTATGGCCTCGCCGGTTCAACCCCGGGTCGTTTGCCAGCATTGAATTTACTTCCTCTGCTTTGCGCTTGCGCATGCGAAAATCCAAGAGTTGATGACGTGCAAATCGCTTCCAATCAATTTCCACCGAGAGTCCGCCATTGGCCGCTAACCCAGACGGGCCTCCGAATTCACGATGCGTGAATGGAACCGTCCAATTGGGATAGCTATAGTACACGCGCCAGGGCCACATGTTCGGATGACGCTGTTGATCCTCTGCATAAAACTGAGGATCGTTGTTCAACACTTCCGCCGTGTAGCGGCCATCAATCGCATGATACGGTAGCGCCGGATTCGCCATCACACGATGTCGATCGAACAGAATCACGCGATCATAAGTACCGTTCGCCGAGTAGTAAGGACGTAGCGACGTTATTGCAGATTCGGTCGCAGCGATCGTGTCGCGCGGCTGATCCCCTTTCGCGTCTTCTTCCATCACATTGCCTTCGCGGCCATCGCTTGTGATCGCAGGCTCTTCACCATCGTCGTCGAGTGGGAACAACGGTGGCACATCGTCGTCGCTCGGTACTGTTCGCGAGTCTTCGCTGCCCGGAAACAAGTCTGTATCCGAAGGAGTGGTTGGGACACTCGCTGGTGGCTCATCTGAGAGTAGATCGTCGAGTGAATCGCCTTCCGACTCAGCCGGAACAGGCGTCTCGACAACCGGGCCATCGGAAAGTAGGTCATCAATCGAGGCATCGCCGTCGTCCGCCACTTCGCCCGAGGTGTCAGCGGCGTTTTCAGTTGCATCCTCATCGGGCAGCAACATATCGACGGTGTCCTCGACCACAGGATCGGGAGGAAGCACATCATCGAGAGGATTTTGGCCGTCGACAGGATCAGCCGGCGCCGCCGTTTCGGTTTCCGGTACATCGGAGAACAGGTCGAAAGCGTCCTGTCCTAAACCCATCGTCGCCCAACTGCCAAGGGCGAACATCAAAACAGCGGCTTTCCATTGGATCTGCATCGGGGTCACCTTCTTTTCGTGTTAAGTCGGTCGCTGCGATTTCAGGCAACGCGAAGCGGACAATCCGAGAATCGCCAGCCAAGCTCGCCCAATTGCCTTTCTCCATAGTAGCTCGCGCGGCGGAGGCGGCTCAAGAAAATTCAACCGAATCGGCATGGTTTTGGGCTAGAAACCGCGGCCAATCGCCATCAGGCCGGCGCATCGATTTGCCGCGATCGCGATAACCGCTGCGACCCCCAAAACCGGAAGCTAACGGCTTTCGCTGTAGCGAACGTGCCGGTCTAAAAGCTTCGCCATTGCACTCCAAAGAATGAACGCTGCCGGTAACGTATTGCGAATCATATCGCACTAAGCCTGACGTCCGACAGTCTCGTTTTTCGTGCGCCGGGCCGGTTTGTTCGGCGAACCTTTGTTGCCACCCGGCTTAGATGGCGGAGCCGGTTTCTCGGCGGGCGGAAGATAATGCACCGCAACATTTGGTAGTGTCTGCTTGAGATGCTCGACGACCTCCTGGGCCAGCCGCACACGTTCGATCACAAGCAAACGGAGATTGGGAAGAGATTCCAAATTCGCCAAACCGGCAGCCGTCACAGAAGCTCGATCGATATGCAGTAACTTGACTGTCTCGTTACCAGCAAGCTTCGCCAGCGAATCATCGGTAATCTTATCTCCATAGAGAAAGACGTATCGCAGGTCTTCGAGCTGTGTGTCTTCATCAATCTCGACAATTTCTCCCAAGCCGTGTTCGCGCGCTTCTTTGGCGATTTCAGCATGGGCCTTTTGCTGCTGCTCGCGTTGCTCCGCGGTCATGCGCATACGTTCAAAGAAATTATAGACTCGCCGTTTTCGATCTTCCTCAGGATCTCGTGCGATGGCCGACGTAGTTTCTTCGACAATCCGTTGCGCTTCCTCTCGCTTCATTTCAACAACTTCGGGTAGCAGCGAACCTTCGGGCAACAAGACATCGGACGGAACAAGCTCGCCTGTATCCTGGCGAATCCATTCAATTCGGCCTTCGGCCCGCGCAACCCTCAGGGCTTCGGCCAATTCCGGCCACTTACCATTGCGATTGGCCGTTAGCCATTCCGCCTGTTCACGGAGCGCGGCTTGATGCATTTCTTGAATAGAGCGTAACCGTTCCTCCTCACGAACTTTCGCTTCCCAGGCCAATCTCTCCTGCTCACGAATGGCATACTCGCGCGAGGCAAGCACGCGTTTCTCCTCGGCCTGCGCAGCCCAATCGATTTCCATGTCGGGGCGTTGCTTGGCTGCCGCCTTGGCGCGACGAATCGCCTCGGCCTCGGCATGCCAATCCACGCTGTTGCCGCAGCCCAAAACAGCCGCTAGCAAAGCAGGCACGCACAGGGAAAATCGTCGGGGCGACACGGCGACCTCTGATACAACAGGACAAGACGAGAATACTGCTGATTCTACCCGTAGGGACCCGATCCGACAAGTTTCCGTGCATCCAGGGGCACAATCGAATCAGGCCGGTCTGAATTGCCGTTTATCGAATTCGCCGCCTTGTCCTAGAATAACAAGATGTCGCTCAGACTCGCGAACCGTTGTTCCGAGCTCGAGCGTCGATCGCTACTAGTTCATCGATACCGTCGTCAGTTAACAGTACCCGATTGCCCGGGAGTTGAATCGATGCGCATTGCGCCTGCACTCGTCGTTGTTTGCATCCTCGTTCCAGCAACCGTTTCTCTTGGCCAACGCACGTCTCCGTCGGTTCGCGAGGCGATGCGCCGCGGTCGGCTACCGGGGGAAACAAGCCAAGAATTGCGAGCCCGGCTCCGCATGCTTGAGTCGATGGACAAGCTCAACGCGTTGGGAGCTGAGGCGACCCCCACGAAGATCAGGCTTGGCCCCAAATACCGCGGCGGAACAGGTGGGATGTCGCTGATCAAGGATTTCTATGGCTTAGAATCGCTTGAGGTGATCCGCCCTGCAAGCCAGATTACCGATGCTGGCCTAGCGATCGTGGCCAAAATTCCGTCCGTGCAAGCGATTCGCATCGAAGGCACGCGACTCACAGATACGAGCCTTGCACACTTGGCAAGACTTACGGATCTGAAACAAGTCGCATTGATCGACACGGGACTCACGGATGCTTCGTTTCGGTCGTTTGCTTCACTTCGTTCGCTCGAAGCCGTTCGCATTTCTGAACCTAAGTTTAATGGCAGCGGCTTGAGCCACCTGCGACAATGCTCCAACTTGAGTTCCTTGCAGTTGGAACAATCGGGCGTAACGGATGAGAGCCTCACGCATCTGGAACCATTTCGATCGCTTCGATTCCTCAGTGTCACCGATACACAAGTATCCGACGAAGCCCTATTAGCCATGTGGCGCACCAATCCGGATTTGCTGATCGTGAGCGCCGCCGGTGGAAAAGCCGCTCACAAAGGGGAGCCGTTCGGAGTTCCCGTAAAAGAGACTCCGTCAACGACGCCGCGTCAAGCAATTCGGCCGCGCGTACCGTAGCAGCGCGAGTTTTGCCCAAGGTTTCGCTCGGAACGGCGGCAATCGGCCCCTCGGATACGCTCAACAGACGGCCGCAAAGTTCTAGAATGAGAGCCCACGTTTCCAGGGGATGAAATCATCCTGCCCAAGGCGTTCGGCGCAGGTCGATTGGCCGCTGGCCGTCGCGATCACCAATTCTAGAATTCGCTCACCAGCCTGCTCGATCGTTTCTTCCCCGGCGATCACCGGGCCGGTGTCGAGATCGATGATATCGGGCATGCGCTCGGCCAGCGGCGTATTGGACGAGATCTTGATCACCGGACAAATCGGGTTGCCGGTAGGTGTTCCCAGACCGGTTGAGAACAGTGTCAAGTTTGCTCCGGCGGCGGTTTTGGCCGTGGTCGATTCAACATCGCCACCAGGTGTGCAAAGCAGATTTAATCCCGGCCTCCGATGTTGTTCGGGGTAGTCGAGCACATCGCTCACCGGCGAGGTTCCTCCCTTGCGTGCTGCGCCGGCCGATTTGATGGCATCGGTAATCAAACCATCGCGAATATTGCCGGGCGATGGATTGGAATCGAATCCTGCGCCGACGTATGCGACCTTCTCGCTATAGTCCTTCATCAAATGAAGAAATCGATCAGCCACGACCGCCTCGCAGCAGCGATCGGCCAAGTCCTGTTCACAGCCAGCCAGTTCGGGGAATTCCGAAAGGATGACGGCGCCGCCTGCGGCGACAACCAAATCGCTGCAGTGACCGATGGCCGGGTTCGCGCTAATGCCGGAAAAACCATCGGAACCTCCGCACTCAACACCCACGCAAAGTTGCTTCAACCCAGCCGGTTCACGCCGGGCGCGATTCGCCGTGATCAAGCCTGCAAACGTATGTTTGATTGCTTCGGAAACGATCGTTTCCTCGGTGCCAAGTCGCTGCTGCTCGAAAATATAGAGCGGCTTGCAAAAATTTGAATTCCGCTGCTGCAATTGCTCTTCCAATGTTTGAATTTGAGCCTTTTGACAACCAAGGCTCAGCACGGTGGCGCCGGCGACATTCGGATGGTCGATGTATCCGGCAAGCAATCCACATAGATCGACAGCGTCTTCATAGTTCCCGCCGCACCCCTGTTGATGCGTCAAGAATTTAACCCCATCGACGTTCTCGAACACGCGGTCAGCGCGAGCCATCGCAGCGGGGCCCTGGAACGGTTCGGAGAGAATCTGCTCGCGTGTCGCCCCTTGTCGCAGTCGCTCGATCAGACGTCGCGTGTGGGGCCGGTAAGACTGGTCGCGCGCGTAACCAAGTTCCTCGAGCATCGCTTCCTGCATCACGCGCAGATTACGGTTCTCACAAAATACGAGTGGAATGACGATCCAAAAATTTCGTGTTCCCACGCGTCCGTCATCGCGCGAGAATCCGAGGAATTCCGAATCTCGAAACCGTTCCCAATCGGGAGGCGTCCAGGGCGCCGCCTCGCGCCCCGTTTCCACATCGTCGGTCGCGTGGACAACATTCTCGGTCGTCAGAGCTTCGCCGGCCGCAATCTCGACCACTGCCCGTGCAACCGTCACGCCATACATCCGCATTAGCTCGCCGGCAGCAAAAGCTCGTCGTGCAAATTTATGCTTCGCCGCCACGGCGGTTCGCAGCGCGAGTTTACGACCATCTAATTCGATCGATATGCCCTCCTCCAAATCGGTCAGAGCAACAATCATGTCGTCGTCCGGGTGCACAAGCAGGAAGCGGCGATGCACGTCAAAATTCCTTTTTGCTCAGGGGAACGAATTGCTTGAACACGGCCCCTAGTCACCGTGTTCAGGCAGGCCCTCGATTGTAATGCATTCTCCGCAGGCGCGTGTAGCCAATACGTAGGTGATCTGTTAAAAAGCAGAGTAGTCAGGGCAGCCTGAGGGACTAGCCCTGCTGAGCCCGATACTCCAACCGACGCACGAGATGAAACATGCCCAAACTTCATGTGGAAGACGTAGGTGAGTTCGAAGTTCCCGCCGGCAAACGCCTGGTATTGGCGCTCACGGACGAAGCGGGGATCGATCAGTTGCACGCCTGCGGCGGCCATTCTCGATGTACGACATGCAAAGTAGAATTCGTCAACGGAGAGCCGGCGAGAGTGACTGCGGCCGAAAAGGCGACGCTGGAAGCCCGAGGTCTTTCCGGCGTGCGTTTGAGCTGCCAGATCCCCTGCGATTCTGACATGACCGTGCGTGCTATCAGCCGTCTCGAAGGCAGTGGACGCGCCGATGCGGGAAGTCGTCCCAGCGACGAAATGGCGCCAACACCTGTGGAATGGGTCGAAGAATAGGCAGATGGCGTTGCCATCGCCGATCCTCTGCCGGTCGATTCGTCTTGCCCGATAGCACGCATTAGCATAAGCTTTCCCACCCGCTGCCGGTTGTCCGTCTCGGCTACCGACGCGCCGCGGCTTTAGATTCTGACCGAGCGTCGCGCAAGGATCGCGCGCTAGTAGGAAATCCAGGATGGACAATTTCTTTCGAGCGGTTCGCCTCTCGTTTCGACATCGCGGCACGTTCATTCTTACGGTCATCTGCGCGCTGGCCGTCGCCATGATGTGGGGCGGCAATATCACAGCGGTTTATCCCATGGTCGAGGTCGTGTTTAACGGCCAAACGATGCCCGAATGGGTCGACGCAGAAATCGCCAAGAGCGAACAGAGAATCACCGAATTCGATCAACGAATCGCTGAGTTGAAACTCGCATTAACTGACGGTTCCGGTTTGTCGAGACCTCAGGAAATTGAATTGGGCAACCTGCCGACGCGGCGAAATGCGGAACAGGAGGCGCTCGATCGAAATCGATGGCTGCGTCCCTGGATACATGCCTATCTACCCGACGAT
>JAGQOS010000711.1 GCA_020427265.1 Planctomycetales bacterium | reverse complement strand
CGCTGCGCCGCCGCCGCCAGGCGCTGCGCTGGGCGACCGGCGGCGCGGCGCTGTTGGTCGCTGTGCTCTGGATTTTGGCCGGCGTCTTTGCGCTCGACTTTTTATTCTCGCTGCAAACGTTGCAGCGGGCCGTCGTGATGGCGGTCGGCGCCGGATTGCTCGTATGGGCGTTCCTTAAGTTTACGCGGCCGTATTGGGGCGTCTCCGAATCGCTGATCGACGTGGCATTGCTCGTCGAAAAACGGCAAGGCATCGATAGCGACCTGGTCGCCGCGCTGCAGTTTGAATCGCCCCAGGCCGATCGTTGGGGCTCACGCGAATTGGAAGACGCGGTCATCGACTATGTGGCCGAACTGGACCGCGGCCTCGACGTATTCGCCGGATTCACCGCCGAAACGTTTTGGAGGCGCAGCGGCGTGTTGGCCGTGACGCTGGCGATCGCCGTCGTGCTGGGCGTTCTCTATCCCGCGCACCTGGCGACGTTTCTCGCCCGGCTGGGTC
>JAGQOS010000710.1 GCA_020427265.1 Planctomycetales bacterium | reverse complement strand
TCGGTGCGACGCGGCTGATCCCGCCACCTTTATCAAGAAGGATTACGAGCCATGATCATATGGGGTTCTCGAGGCCTGACTTCCGTCGTGGAGAATGGTCAGTTTCACTGCCCGCAATGCGGGACCGATCGCATGTTCAATCTGAAGCAGGTTCGCAACTTTTTCACGCTCTATTTCATCCCACTGATTCCTCTCAATGTCGCGGGCCGATACGTGGAATGCGGATCATGCGGCGGTACCTTCTCGGAGGAGACGAAGTCGTATGATCCCGAAAAGGAGCGACAAGAAATGCACACGCGAATGCTGCGAGTGATGATCATGGCGGCACTGGCCGATGGTGAGGTGGATGAGGTGGAACGACGTGCTATTAAAGACCAGTATCAGGAACTAACTGGTTTCCCAGTCGCAGCCGCGACGCTCGAGACGGAGATCGGTTTGGCCAAATCATCGACCGGCAACCTCAATTCCTTTGTGGGCGGCATCGCGCACAACCTGTCGCAGCA
>JAGQOS010000070.1 GCA_020427265.1 Planctomycetales bacterium | reverse complement strand
CTTGAAGGGAGTTTTCCGCGGCATTTGCAAAAGCAGCTCTCGAACCTGACCCGGGCGATCCGCGTGAAGCCGACTCCGGTCCACAAGCACGAGGGTTCGCTTTCGTATTACCAACGGCTGGTCGACGCGATCGCACGGCGGCGGGCCGTGCGAATCGGCTACGACAGCCTGACCGAGTGGAAAGTGATCTCGACCAAGCTGCGGCCGTTCCAATTGCTTTTCCATCGGCGGGCGTGGTACGTGATCGGGCGGTCGTCGCTGCATCGGCAAAACCGCACGTTTCATGTCGGCCGCATTACCAAGCTGGAGGAACTGGAGGAAACGTATCGGATTCCCCGCGGATTCAGCATCGAGCGGTATCTAAAAAATGCCTGGAGCCTCGTTCCCGAGCCCGGACCCGACTACAATGTGACCGTCCGCTTCCAGCCGCTGGTTGCGCGCAACGTGGCCGAAGTGGCCTGGCACAGAACCCAGGAGCTGCTGTGGAACGACGACGGCACGCTCGACTTTAGCGTAACGGTGACCGGGCTGGGCGAGATCTCCTGGTGGATACTCGGCTACGGCGCGAACGCCGAAGTGCTCAAGCCGCCGCAATTGCGCGAGCGCGTGGCCGAGCATGCGCAGCGGATGCTGGACTTATACAGGAAATGACGAATTCTCGAATGACGAGGCCGTTGGCGGCGAAGGGAATCTTCGCGCCGATTGCGGCGGTGAGTTAGGTAGAGCGCATCTCTAAACGGAAGGATTCCATGGCGCGGTTTTATTCGTTCGACGGCATCGATGGCGCTGGCAAATCGACCCAGTTGCAATTGTTTTGCGATTTCCTCCGCCAGCGCGGCGAAGAGGTAATCGTTTGCCGCGATCCCGGCAGCACCGAACTGGGCGAGAAGATCCGCGCGATCGTGCTGCATGCCGACGATTCGGTATCGATCGGCCCGCGGAGCGAAATGCTGCTCTACATGGCCGCCCGGGCTCAACTGGTCGACGAAGTCATTCGCCCGGCGCTGGCCACCGGCAAAACGGTCGTTTCCGATCGCTTCCTGCTGGCCAACGTCGTGTACCAGGGCTACGGCGGCGGGCTCGATGTTTCCCAACTCTGGCAAGTCGGCCAGGTGGCGACCGACGGCCTGGCGCCCGATCTCACGTTCCTGCTCGACATGCCCGAAGAACTCGCCGCCGCGCGGCTGGGCGATAAGCTCGACCGCATGGAAAGCCGCGGCGCGGAATTCCGCCAACGCCTGCGCGCCGGATTTCTAGCCGAAGCGGAAAAGAACGACAAAATCGTCGTCGTGGCGGCGGACCGGGCGATTGAAGAGATTCAGGGGGAGATCCGCAGGGCGGTGGACGACTGAACGGAAGCGAGTGCCGAATTCGATGCGTGTCGGGACCTGAGACTCTCGTTCGCCGCGTGTCTGTTTATTTTCCAGTCCAATTTCTATGCTGCTCATTTTAACCCTCCCCTCTGTTTGTACTTATTCCAGCAAGACTACGTATGAGGGGTAAGCAAGTTCGTACGCGTTCCTTGCGTCTGCAACGACTCGATAGGCTTCAGTTTTCGACAACCCAATCGTCGCTGTAATTAGGCATGCCACAGCGATCAAAACGCCGAACCACGTCGTCCATGCAACGAAAAATAATAAAAAAACCAATCCCATTACGGAAGCTGCCGAACACGCCGCCAACGTACTATGAAAGTCCCACAATCGTTTCGCGTGAATTCCCGCATGATCAAGCAGCCACGTTTCGTAGATCTCTTCAGGAACATTGGTTCGGTAGACTTTCGCCGCGTAAGTGCCGTTTGGAATCGTGATTTTCTCGCACATTCCCGGATGCTTTCGCAAAAAGCTTGGATCATCTTTGAACATGTATTCCATTCCACCGAAGTATCCCGGCCCGTTCACTTCCAGCGAAGGATACGCCTCTTCGTCAGTGCAATAATCGGCAAGCTCCCGCGGTAGCGGGCTGCGAACGAAGACTTTGACAGAGTAGTCCCCGTCGCCGTCACAAAGAAACCAGATGAGCTTTCCATCTTCTCGAAGTGATTCAGCAAGTTCGATAGGATCGTCCATGAGTCGCCTATCTGAGTCCTTGGGTAGATTCGCTGGCCAAAACAAAACGATGTTCGCACCGTCCGTTCCACCACTGGCAGTCATCGTTGTTTCAGTTGCAATCATTGGAGTCGGCGACTCATAGACTTCGTGAGATCGTACGATTCTAGAGTTCTTTCATCAGGCGTCGAAGTGATGAAGCGCAATTCGTGTGGCGGCGCCGAAAGCATCCCATTCTTTCGGTGGCACGTTGCCAAGCCAAATGAAAAGAATAGCCTAGTGGTGGTGTCGAATTAATCGCGTTGGAATCCGATCTTCCGCTTCGGTTTCGGCGGCTCGTGGAGCATCTGGTCGAGAACTCGGTAGATGATGCGGATGTCCTCATCGTGCCGATCGACTTTGGCCAGGATCTGCCGTACCTGCTCGGCGAATTCTCCCGGTGTCGAAAGAACTTGACGGAGTTGGACAAATGCTCGCATGATTTCGATATTGACCGCAACGGCCGTCGGGCTGCGCAGCACGCTTGAAAGCATTGCTACGCCTTGTTCGGTGAAGGCCCAGGGAAGATAACGCCGACCGCCGCGACGGTCAGACGCGTTTGAGGTCGCAATTTGCGACCTCAAAAATTCCCATTCTTGCGCCGTTAATCGAAACGCAAAATCGTCGGGAAATCGCTCCCGATTACGACGAACAGCTTCATTCAGGCGTTTCGTCTCCACGCCATAAAGTTTTGCTAGATCGTCGTCAAGCAAAACTCGCTGGCCACGTATCAACAGGCTACGGTCGACGACGGCACGCGACGCTTCGGCGAGGGACGTGGTCTTCTTTGGCTTGTTTTCGCGTTTGGACATCTCCACCAAAGAATACTAAATTCGGTTGAATTATCAACCCTCGTGAGTGGCATCGACATGTTCTGGTTCTCTCGCTGCGACGCGGCCGGAAGAAGCGAACGGGGCAACGTCGAGCCGCGTCTACGACTCATGATCTTCCGCCACAACCGGCGGCACATGTTCATGCCCCCGGGTCAGGCGGTCTAAGAGAAGCACGGCCAGCAGGCCGGCCGCGAACATGGCGAGCGCCGTGAGCACTTCGCCGTTGAGTTGCGAAGGGAAATAGTCCGGACCCAGGCGGTACTTGTGCAGCTTTTCGAGTTGGTCGACCGGCAGCCCTAAGGCGGCGGCCGATTCGGCGGTCAGCGGTTCTTTGAACGGCCAGATCTTGCGCAGCGAGCCGAACAGGAAGCCGCACATCATCGCCATCGTCGCGGCTTCGTAATGGTTCAGCAGCGTGCGCAACAGCTTGCTGAAGCTCAACAAGCCGGTCGCGCAGCCGGCGCAGAAGATGACAACGGTCGTCAGGCCGTCGCCCGTAACCGCGCCGTGCGAAAGGTCGTGCAGAATTCCCGTGACATGGAAGTACATGCCCATGATCACCAGAATGAACGCGCCGCTGATGCCGGGCAGGATCATCGCGCAAATGGCGACCGCGCCGCAAACGAACACGTACCAATATCCGTCGGGTGGAATTTTCGGCACCATGCCGACGATGAAAAACGCCGCCACCGCGCCCACGAGTAACGACACGATCGAACCGAAATCCCAGCGCTCGACCATCATGCCCACGAGCACGCCGGAAGCGAGAATCAGCCCGAAGAGCAACGACCAGGTGGCTGTGGCGTGATGCGCGAGCAGCCAATGCATCAAACGCCCAACGATAACGATGCCACCCACGATGCCGCAGCCCAGTGCGATGAGAAACCGCAGATCGAGATGCCGCGCGGCGGCCGCCCAATCGCGGCGGCGCAGCAGGCCAAGCAGCCGCAGGTCGACATGGCTGATGGCCGTAACGAGCCGCTCGTAGATGCCCAGAATCAGCGCCATGGTGCCGCCCGACACACCGGGTATGATGTCGGCGCCGCCCATGAGCATGCCGCGAAATACTTGCTTGACGTCTTGTTGAATCGAGTTTTCCGAGGTCGGCATGGTTCAGGCGGGCGATGTCGGATCGCGAATTGTCGAGGGTGAGCGGAAGGGACCGAGCCACGCGGGCCGTTGCGAGGCGTTGGCCGGCAACAGGCGATATTGTAGCGACCAGCGGCGAATCGCGAGAGGTTAGCGCCGCACGTTTTTCCGACCGGTTGGCATTAGGAATCTTGTTTCGATTCGTTGGTTTGCAGCACGTCGCGCGAGAGCGCTTCGGTAAGGAACAATTCGCCCAGCACTTCCCAGCTCAGCTCTGCGAGAAATTGGCATCCCGTCAGCCAACGTTTCTCAGGCGCGGTGCGCTGCCAACGCACCACCGCTTCGTGCTCGGAACGAAAGCCGGTTTCGACATCTTCAATACACATACTCACGCGTTCGCCGTTCACCATGGCCGCCCCGGTGCGGAATTGAATGCCGCTGCGCGAAAGGTCGATCAGTTCGGCCTCGACCGCATCGGGTTTGCCACCGGCGCGTCGGTAGGTGAGGCGGAGCGACTCGACACCGGTCGCCGCATGCCGCGGCGCGCGGGCGATGAAATGGGAGCGGTCGTCGAGCATCTTTCTGATTCCCGGGCTCAAGCGAAAGCGGCCGGCCAGGCGCGCCGACTGCGATACCAAAGGATAGGCCACGCGCGGCAGCGGCGAGTGGCGAATTCGCAGCCACGGCCAGTCCGATGGTAACGATCGTGGCGAAAATGCGGTGCCGGTCGCCATCGGACAGTCCTTGGGATTTGGTCATTTCACGGCCTCGCGCGGCGACGTCTCTCAATCGCACTTGACGAGAAACTTGCACTTATCGATAATTATGGATGTTGTGGTCCAAATATCCGATACAAGTCCTGGAGGAGGCGAATCATGATCTCGCAAACGGCGGAATATGCCCTGCGCGCCGTCGTCTTTCTGGGCAAATATGGCGGCCAGTCGTGCACGACCGCCGATCTGGCTGAGCAGACAGCAGCGCCGCCAAGCTATCTGGCCAAAGTGCTCAAGGGGCTGAACCGCGCCGGCATTGTCGATTCGCAACGCGGCCTGCATGGCGGTTACCGGCTCGTGCGCGAGCCGTACGATCTGACCGTGCTCGATGTAATTCGGGCGGTCGATGGGTTTCATCGCATCGAACATTGCCCGTTGGGGCGCGCAGCGCATGCGAGCGCCCTGTGCCCGTTGCATCGGCGGATCGACAATGTGATCGCGGAAGTTGAGAACGCATTCGCCCAGGCGACGATTGGCGATGTGCTCGACGAACCCGGCCTGTTGTGCGACTTGCCCTGTGTGCGAGATCCTCTGGAAGAATCCGCTGAGTCGGCGCACCGATGAGATCGCGCCGGCAGGCGCGGGAAAGTAAATAGATTCCATGCCAGTCAAGTTAGCAGGGAGCGATCCATGAGTTTCGCCAGTTACCGCTACGAAGATTTCGCGGTGAACCCGTTGATGTTTTACTACGAAGTGACGCAGGCCTGCGACTTGGTCTGCAAGCACTGCCGCGCCTCGGCCCAGGAGTGCGCGCACCCCGGCGAGCTTACTTCGCAGCAGTCGCGGGCGCTGATCGACCAGGTTGCTTCGTTCCCGCGTAAACCGCATCTGGTGCTCACCGGCGGCGATCCACTGAAGCGGCCCGACATTTTCGAGCTGATTGAGCACGCAGTCGCGTCGGGTTTGCAAGTAGCGCTGACGCCGTCGGCCACGCCGTTGGCCACGCGCGAGGCGTTGTCGCGAGCGCAGGCGGCCGGAATCCGGCGTTTAGGCGTCAGCCTCGACGGCACCGACGCAGCCACGCACGATTCGTTTCGCGGTTGGGAAGGGAGCTTTGCGCGGACGATGCGAATGCTCGACGACGCGCGCGAGCTAGGCCTGCCGGTGCAAATCAACACGACCATTACCCGGCGCAATTTCGACCAGATCGACGCCATGGCCGAATTGCTCTCGACGCGTGAGATCGCCATGTGGTCGGTGTTCTTCCTGATTCCCGTGGGTCGCGGCATCGACGAGCAACGCATTGCACCCGAGCAATACGAAGAGGCGTTCGAGCGGCTCTGGAATCAGTCGCAGCGCCGGCCCTATGCCATCAAAACCACCGAGGCCCCGCACTACCGACGCTTTGTGATGCAGCGCCATGGCGATCCGCTGGCCGGGCCGCAGCGCCCCGGACCCACGGCGCGCGATCAAGGCGGCCGCGCTCCGTTGGGTGTGCGCGACGGCAACGGCATCATGTTCGTGGGGCACACCGGCGAGATCTTTCCGGCCGGATTCCTGCCGATCGTCTGCGGTCGCTTTCCGCAAGACTCGGTCGTCGACGTGTACCAGAGTCATCCCACGTTCGTCGCTCTGCGCGATCCCGATCGGTTTCTCGACGATTGCGGCATCTGCGAATACCGCTTCGTCTGTGGCGGCAGCCGCAGCCGCGCCTTCGCCGTAACCGGCGACCCGTTGGCCGGCGAACCCGACTGCGTTTACCAGCCGGGGCAAATCCCGACCATCGACCCGCGCCCGGTTGCCGCCGGTTAACAGCTAGAGCTTCAACACAGGCTCGGCATGCAATCCTACACGCATGCAGGCGTGCAGGAATGCGCCGGCTTGCAGTACTCTTCGAACAATTCCATCTCTTCTTTGCCGCCAACGATCAACGGTGTGCGCTGATGGATTTCGGTTGGCGGCACATCGACAATGCGACCACTGCCGCTCGACGCGAACCCGCCCGCCTGCTCGGCGATCATCGCCACCGGATTCGCTTCGTAGAGTAGCCGCAGTTTGCCTTCGGGGTTCTTGTCCGTGGGCGGATAAAGAAACACTCCGCCGCGCAACAGCGTGCGATGGAAGTCGGCCACGAGCGAGCCGATGTAACGCAGTGCATACCGGCGGCCCGTGGCGCCGCTGCGCAAATGGGCGATGTACTCGCGGTACTCGGCCGGGAACGTGTCCCAATAGGCGTCGTTCGAAGAATAGTAGGTTCCCTGCTCCGGCATCCGAATGTTTTCATGGCTCAGTACATATGCCCCGATCGAAGGATCGAGCGTAAAGCCATGCACGCCATGTCCGGTCGTGTAGACCATGATCGTTGATGAGCCATAGACCACGTAGCCGGCGGCAAGTTGCTCGGTTCCGGGTTGCAGCACCGCCTTCGTCGGGTTGTCCTCGCTCGTGAAACCTTCGGGCAAACGCAGGACTGAGAAGATGGTGCCCACGCTCACGTTCACGTCGAGATTCGACGAACCATCGAGCGGATCGAAGAGCACGACATATTTTCCATGGCCGGATCGCCCATCGAACGTGATCGCTTCTTCGCTTTCTTCCGAGGCAATAATTGCGACATTTTCGCGCACCCCCAGACAATGCACGAGCGCTCGATCGGCATACACATCGAGCTTCTGTTGCACTTCACCCTGCACATTCACATTTCCTGCCGTCCCCAACACATCGAGCAACCCCGCCCGGCGAACGCGCGCTTCCGTCATTTTGGTCGCCAGCGTAATACCCGAAAGGAGCCACGAAAAGCTGCCGCTCGCGTGCGGCGAATGCTTGCGCTGTTCCGCAAGAATGTGTTGCTGGACGGTGATGATTGTAGAGTCGGCGCCAGCGGTATCCAGTGTCACATTCTTCATCGCACGGCCTCGTAGTAGGGAGCTTCGTTCACTCGGTGAATGCGCTGGCGACTCGCGGCCAACGCGCATGGCGGGTTTCATTCAACTTGACTCATGCAATTCGTATGCGCTGTTAAGTGCAAACAGCATGCCGTCGGCGCAAAACTCAAAACGCTAGACGTCCGCCTTCCCGCGGCGCCGCCACAGCAATCATGCCCACTTTAGTGTGCGGAATCGTACCAGCCAAGTCGAGTTCGCCGCGTTGGTCGCACGCCGGTTTGAGTCCGTCTTGCGATCAGAGCCGTTTCGGGTTCACTGGCGAACGGGGGGCTTCGCCCCGCACGTGCTCTTCCAGAAGCGGACGCAACTCGGCGATGATCGGGGCTAGCGCGGCGTCGCCCGCCAGATTACGGAACTCGTGCGGGTCACGGTCATGATCGTAGAGTTCGGCGCCGGCCCGACCGGCGTCCCACTCGGTATAGCGCCAGCGCGCCGTGCGAATGCTGCGGCCCATGAGCGGTTGGCCGTCGCCCGGACGCAAAACCTGCGAATACGCACGTCCGTTCCAAGTCGCCATGGGCTCCTCGAGCAACGGCCGCAGGCTGCGGCCCGGCAAGTCGTCGGGCGGCTTCACGCCGCACAACGCCGCGACGGTCGGATAGATGTCGACAAACTCGACCACGCGCGGCGACGCCGTTCCGTTACCGTTCGCCCTGGGGTCGTAGATGATCAGCGGCGCGCGCGAAGACTCTTCGAACAAGCAACGTTTCTGCCAGATACCGTTGTGTTCCCCCAGGTGATAGCCATGATCGCTCCACAGCACAACGATCGTGCGCTCCGCCAGATCGTGTTCCTCGAGCGCCGCGAGCAACCGGCCGACCTGTGCATCGACAAACGACACACAAGCGTAGTAAGCTTGCAGCGCCGTGCGGCATGTATCCGTCGGCAGCCCATAATTCGGGATTGGGCAATTGTGGGCGAAGGCCGCCAAGGGGATGTCGTCGCGATCGTTCCGCGGCGCGAAAGGAAGCTGTACACGCGAAAGGGGATACGGCTCGAAATATTTCTTGGGCGCAACATACGGCGTGTGCGGTCGGAAGAATCCCACGCCCAGAAAGAACGGCTTGTCGCGCAGCCCTTTCATCAACGCGATCGCCTCGGTAGCGATCATGCCGTCGGTTTGCTCTTCGTCCTTGCCCTCGGCCGCCAGCCATGAGAGCGCCGCGCTGATGGGCCGGTGCGGCTCGGCATTCGTGATCTTGTCTTCTTCGAGTGTATCGCGCCCCTTGGGATTCCGCACTTCATGCCACGAAGGCGGATCGTCGAGCCCGTCGGTGCCAATGCCGGCCGGCACATTGTAATGATAAAGCTTGCCCACGCGCGCTGTATGCCAGCCATGGTGCTTGAGCAATTGCGGCAACGTGACCAGGTCGGGCATTTCTTCGCGGAAGTGCCGATCGAGATCGTACACGCGAATCTCATCGGGACGCCGCCCGGTGAGCAACGACGCCCGGCTCGGATTACACAGCGGCAGTTGGCAATAGGCGCGATCAAAACGCACGCCGCGCGCCGCCAGACCGTCGATTGAAGGCGACTTGACGACCGGGTGGCCGTAGCAGCCGAGCGCATTGGCCAGATCGTCAATGGCGATCATCAACACGTTGGGCCGTTCGGCCCACGCGCTGCGCGAAAGGGAAATGAAGAGACAAAGACTCAACGCGCTGCGCGCGAGCGGCAGAGATGCGAATTTCATAGTCATACATCGGGTAGCAGTTCACGTGTAAGTGGCGAGACTTCCCCCCAGGCTATCGCCCGCCAAGCCGCCACGCAAATCGAGCCCCGATAACGTTCAAAACGCTGAATCCTTCGATTTCCTGCCATTCGCGTGCGATTCGCCGGCGCGCTGTGGTCTGGCATATCCCGCAGAAGTGGCCCCCCGGCTTTATTGTTGCTCTGCCGCGGCCATGGTAGAATGCCGGTCCGACAGGGAGCAGATCAGAAGGAGCCACCACCATGTCGCTGCGCTCGTTTTTTCGGTCCGGCATTCGCAATCATCGCACTGCGTTCGCTGCCGTTCGTCGGCAGGGTCCGCGGCGCGGTTCACGGCGGTTTGCCCAGGAAACGCTCGAGCCGCGTTTGCCGTTGGCCGTGGGCGATTTGCTGATCAACGAAGTCCATTTCGATCCCACGTTTGGCAATTCGGATTTCGATCAGTACCTCGAGTTCCGCGGCGCCCCGGGCGCCACGATCCAGCAGGGCACTTATCTGGTCGTGATCGACGGCGATCAACGTGAGTCGGGCGACGTGCACGTCGTTCTCGACCTGTCGGGAATCACGCTCGGCGCGAACGGTTATTTAGCGATCACGCAATTTGGCAGCGGCTATACGGTTGACCCGCAAGCAACGCTGTTGACCGGCGAGAGCAAGGCTTTCGATCTGCCGGACGGCCGTTTTCAAAGCGATAGTCCGTTCAGCGATCGTATCGACTTCATCTTCGGTTCGAACACGTTTTTGCTGGTCGAGGCCGCGACCGCGCCGCAATTGACCGACGAAGTCGACGTCAACGACGACGGCATTCTCGACGGCGCCGCGTTGGGCTGGACCATTATCGATTCGGTCGCCGTCGCGCGCGGCGGGACGAATTACAGCTACGCGGCAATTACATTCGCCGTCGAAGATACCACGCTCATCGCGCCGAATTCCACAACGATTGTTCCCATCAAGGCGGTCGACTATGTCGGACGCATCGGCGATTCCACCGGCTCGCGCGCCGAAGACTGGGTCGGTAGCGTCACGGTGGAAGGCGAACGCGACTCGTACGAGTTTCATTTGAATTTTGGCTTGTTTGGCGAGGCCGTACCGCGGGCGTTCACGGGGCGACAACTCGATCATCTTGGCTCGACCAACTTTCTCGGTTCGATCCACGGCGCCATCGCCGGCCCGGCCAACGCAGGTGTGACGGTCTTTCTCGACCGCAACGAGAATGGCGAATTCGATTTCATTGAAACGAGGGTCGACGCCGATGCGTTTCCCGACGGCACGCCGCTTACCAACGCCTTCGATGGTGTTACGCTGGGAACGACCGTCGATGATTCGCACGAAGGACGCTTCGAAGTTTTCGCCACGAACAACGCCGCGAATGCGACAACCGGCCCGCGCACGTTTTCGCACGCCGGCATCGGGTTCTTCGACGATTCCCGCCGCTTGCGCATGGATTTCTACAAGCCGGCGCAGGCGATTTCGATCGACTTCATCAATCGTAGCGGTCTCTCGCTGGCCACGGGCCGGCTCGAAGCGTACAGCTTGGATGGAACGCTGTTGGCGACCTATTTGACCGAGCCCTTCATGAGCGGTTTTCGCACGATGGGCATCACGCGGCCCACGGCCGACATTGCTTTTGCAATCGCGTATTCGGATCCCTCGGGAAGCCCGTTCGGAAGTCTCGACAATCTGCAGTTCATCCACCCCGAAGACTCGGCCCAGACAGCCGCCGACGGAACCTATCGCATCGATCGGCTCTTCGACGGCGAGTATACGGTTGCTGAAATTGTGCCCGATGGCGCCGTGCAAACCGCACCGGCCGTGGGAGTGCATCAGGTCGAAATCGTCGATTCCGCTCCGGTGCTTGGCGCCGACTTCGCCCATCAAGCGGCCGCGCCGTTGAACGTAGCCGCCTCAGCCGCGCCATTGGTCGAATTCGAACAGCCGATCTTTCAGTTCAGCGAGCGCGGCGAGGCGCTCAACACCCCGATCACGCTCCGCCGCACACTCGATACGTCGGCGGCATCCACGGTGCGCGTCACGCCGGTCAGCGATTCTGCCACGGCGGGTGAAGATTTCGCGGCGGCGGCGATCGATGTCGAATTTGCGCCGGGCGAAGAGACGAAGGTCGTCGAGATTCCATTGACGGCGGATGCGATCATCGAAAACGATGAGTCGCTCTCGCTCTTGATCGAGCCGTTGACCAACGCCGCCTTGGGAAACCTCGCTGCGGCCACGCTAATCATTCGCGACGACGATGAAGGTGTTTTACGATTCGAGTCGAAATCTGGCTTCGAAGATACGGTCGGGACGCTTGATTTTGTCGTGAGCCAGTCGCACGCCGTCGACGGCCCCTTCGAACTCGCATATGCCACGGCGCCCGCCTCGTCGCTGCCGGCCACGGCGGAGGTCGACTACGAGTCGACCGCCGGTACGCTGGCCTTTTCCGGCAGTGCCGGCAGTTCCGACACCATCTCGGTTCCGGTAACGCCCGACCTGGTTTACGAGGCCGACGAACGGTTTGAATTCCTGCTGCCGGATCTGCAGCCGCGCGTGCATCGTCTCCGGCATTCGAGCGCTGCCCAGGGCATTATTCGGAACGACGATCCGTTGCCGTTTACGGTCAACGCAGTCGTACCGTTGGCCAATGGCGTTCAGATTCGTTTGTCCAAGTCGGTTGTTGTCGACCAACTCGATCTGTTCATGGGCGAATCGCCCAACGGGCCGACGCCCGATGTGCTGCTCGTGGGCGATACGGTCGGGCCAGTTGTTGGCTCGCTGGTTTACGACGATGCAACCAAGACGCTGTCATTCGTTACATCGGCCGGAGCGCTCGCGCCCGATACCTACACGCTCACGTTGCGCAGCGCGGCCGACGGCATGATCGATACCGAGGGGCTGTTGCTCGACGGCGACGTCGACGGCGTTGCCGGCGGCGACTTCGTGCATGAATTCGTCGTCGGCCAGGCGACCGGCCGCACGCTTTCCGTGCCTGGCTTCGCCACCGGACCGGGCGAAGAGATTGAGTTCGGATCACGTCCTGGGCTGCCGGTGCGCATCGACGATGCCGATGGTGTAACGCACTTCTCTTTCGAGTTGAACTACGATCTCGATCTGCTCAACGTTACCGGCGGCACGCTGGCCGCAAGCATGCCCGACGACTGGTCGTTTCAGGTGTTCTTGCTTCCATCGGGCATGGCCATGATCGAGGCTTCCGGTTCGCCGTTGCCCGCCGGCCCTCGCGAGCTGGCGAGATTGTTGGGCGACGTGCCCGACGATGCCCCGGTTGGGGCTGTGCAATTGATTCACTTTTCCGCCGTCACGCTGAACCAGGGCCAACTCGAAGTGCGCGGCCACGATGCCATTCACACGGTTGTGAATCCGGGTGACGCCACGGGCGAAGGCGGCTACAGCGCGTTCGACGCGGCGTTGATCGCGCGCATTGCCGTGCATCTCGACGGTGTGTTCGAGAATTTTCCGCATCTCGATCCTATCATCCTCGGCGATCTGACCGGCGATGGCACCCTCTCGGCGCTCGACGCCTCGTACGTCGCGCGCCGCGCCGTGGGCCTGTCCGAGTTGCCCAATCCTGTGCCGCCTGCATTGCCCAACGTAGCGCCCACAAACGGCGCGCCCACGGCGCTGTGGTGGGTTGATGACCGGGAAGAAGCGAGCGACGAACCGGTCGCTACCGGCGCTGATGCGAGCGTCGTCGCGACCGCACCGGCTACCCTTGCCGAGGCCGAATTACTTGACGCGAATACCGATGAGCAAGCATTCCGAACTGCGGCCGATGCGCTGTTCCAGCAAGCGGGCGAGGCCGAAGGTAGCGAAGCGGTTGCCGTTGCTCTCGATGCCGGCGCAGATGAGTAATCTTCTGCGCATCGCTCCGCTACCGGTCATTGGGAGAGCGTTCGCTCGCTGCCTTGCGTTTCGGTTGGCGATTCTTTCGTGCCGACGGTCCCGGCAGATCGCGATAGGCCGCCTCGATGGCCGCGTCGACGGCCGCGCGGTCGTGGCGGTTTTCAAGCGCCGCGAGCATGGGGTCGCCGGTCCGTTGCATCCACGCCTGCATCTCGCGCCGCAACGAAACGATTTCGCTCTGGTGTTTCGGGTCATCGATCAAGTTGTGCAAGCAATCGGGATCATTCTGTAAATCGTAAAACTCTTCCGGCACGCGATGGCGGAATAACTCGATGCGGGCGGCGATGGCCGGGTCGGTGGCCGCCGCTTGTTGCATGGCCGCCATGGTCTGCCCTTCGTTGTTGTTGCGATACCAATGCTTGCCGTCGCTGAACGGGTTGTAGATGTAGCCGAAGCGGGCGTTCTGCACGCATCGCATCGGCACCGAGTCGTGCCCCGCCTTCTTGTCGATTTGTGCAAACACTAGTTCGCGGCCCGCCTGCGATTGACCGCGCAAGAGCGGCGCGATCGAGCGGCCGTCGAGGTCGCTGGGGCCGGCGACGCCCGTCGCTTCGAGGAACGTGGGAAACAGATCGACGCCGGAAACAAAGTCGGCGAGGTTCTCGGCGCCGGGTTTTACAACGCCCGGCCAGCGCACCAGCAACGGCGTGCGCGTGCTATGCAGCCAGGCGTTACACTTGGCGAAGGGCACGGCGATGCCGTTGTCCGAGAGGAATACAACCAGTGTGTTGTCGGCGAAGCCCGCTTCGTCGAGCGCTTGCATCACCTTGCCAAACGTGTCGTCGAGCCGGCGCGTCGAATTCAAGTAATGCGCCAGCTCCTGCCGCACACCGGGCAAGTCGGGAAGAAATCCCGGCACGGTGACGTCGGCCGGGCGATACGTCTTCGAGGGCATCGCCGCACCAGGCATGAGCTTCGCCGGATTGCAATACGGCCGGTGCGGATCGTGCGAATTGACCATGAAATAAAACGGCTTGTTCTCGCTTTGGCAGCGTTGGAAGAAGGCCTGGCAGCGCTCGTAGTAGATCTCCGGATTGCGGCCGTTGCCCAGCTCGCGCTGGTCAAAATGATAGTCCCAACGCGTTGTGCCGACCGGGGTCGAATGGCCGACCTTGCCGAGAATTCCCGCCAGGTAACCGGCTTGTTGCAGCGTTGTGACCACCTCGGGCGTGCCGGGACTCGCCGGCAGAAACCCCATCGCGCCGCTGCGATGGCTATACAAGCCGGTGGCGATGATCGCCCGGCTCGGAGCGCAGATCGCCGCATTCACGTGCGCGCGATCGAAACGCATGCCTTCCTTTGCGAAGCGATCGAGATGCGGCGTGAGCCCCGCCGGTTGCCCGGCAAAGGCGCCCACCGATTCAGCGTGCAGGTCATCGGCCGTGAAGAGCAGAATGTTGACGCGCGGCGCGGCATCGAGCGGCCCGGCTGCCAGTGCGCCAAGCAGTATCGCGAGAAAGCATCGGAACCAGCTCATGGAGAGAGCTCCTGTTTCTAAGGTC
>JAGQOS010000709.1 GCA_020427265.1 Planctomycetales bacterium | reverse complement strand
CCCAAGCTGCTCGAAGCGCTCGCCACGCGCCTGATGGACAAGGGCAGCAGCATCAAGGAGAAGGGCATCACCGGCATCTTCTCCGGCGGCACGGAATTCACCCCGCAGTGGTATCGTTTCGCGAGCGAGGAACTGATCGAGGGCGTCTACATGACGCCGACCTACGGCAACACGCTGATGGGCCTCGCCTGCTCGAAGCCGTTCGATCCGGCCGACCAGTACAAGATCACCTATCATGCTCCGCAGCCGCGGGCCGTGATCGAAGTGGTGGAGTTCAAGGACTACAACACATGCGTCGGCTACGGCAAGACGGGCCGCGTCAAGCTGACGACGCTGACGAAAGAGACGTTCATCCCCGGGTTCATGGAACGCGACGAAGGCGAACGCGAAGCGCCGTACGCGCAATATCCCTGGGACGGCGTCTCCGGCGTGCGCCCCTTCCACGAACTGGCCAAGACCACCACGGTGGGCGTTTACTAGCGCCGACCGCGACAACCTACGGGTACA
>JAGQOS010000708.1 GCA_020427265.1 Planctomycetales bacterium | reverse complement strand
AAATGGCTTTTTGCGAGACGTTTTCGAGCAAGTCCAAAAGCCGGCCGCACTGCGCAGCCGCGGCTTCGGTATCGCCATCCGCGATGGCGCGAAGCGTCTCGGCATGAAGGACCGCTTCGGTGTGGTCGTGGACCATGTCGGCCTGCCGATCAGCGCTCTTTCGGGGGGCAACCAGCAGAAGGTGCTGATCGCGCGGCTGCTGGAAAACCGCCCCAAGCTCCTGATCCTCGACGAACCGACGCGCGGCGTCGACGTGGGCGCCAAAGCCGAGATCTACAGGATCCTGCGTCAGCTGGCCCATGACGGCGTCGCGATCCTCGTCATCTCGTCCGAACTGATCGAGATCGTCGGCCTCTGTGACCGTGTCTTCGTCATGCGCGACGGGGAACTGGCCCGCGAACTGACCGGCGACGCCATCACCGAAGAGGCGATCATCGCCGTCGCCGCCGCCGAAACCGCCCGCCACCACGGAGTTGAAACCCATGTCTGACATCCTGCGCGCCACGCGG
>JAGQOS010000707.1 GCA_020427265.1 Planctomycetales bacterium | reverse complement strand
AAGACTTCCAGCGGCACAAACGGCTCCGCGACAGAATCGCGAACCGTCGCCGGTGCCGCTTCCGCGGGCGGATCGCTCGGGAGCGCCGCGTCGACGAATGAAAGCGCCGTGGGCATGGCGAAGGCGCGGAGATCAAGTCCTTCGCCGGGAGCGGCTGGGGAGATGGAAGGCACCAGGCTGACAGGTGCCGGTGCGGGGAGGTCGGGGATTTCTGCCTGGTCGAGGCCGACCGCTTTGCGGGCGACGTACGAGGCGTCGAGCGCCGAGAGACGGCCGTTGCCGGTTACGTCGGCCACGAGCCGCGGGTCGAGCGGGGCGTAGGCGTCGAAGCCGCTGTCCAGGCCGATGACCACCCGGGCCAGCAGGCTCGCGTCCAGCGCGCTGTAATGGCCGTCGCCGTTCGTGTCCCCCAGGTACAAGGCCGCCTGGACCGCTTCGTCGCCGCGGGCGGCGATGCTGCCGCCGTTGAGCACGATCGCTTCGAGCGAGACCACTTGGGCGCTGCCGCG
>JAGQOS010000706.1 GCA_020427265.1 Planctomycetales bacterium | reverse complement strand
TTGGATAGCCCATGAAGAGTCTGCCGCTGTGAATCTTGTACAGCGCGTTGTCATGATTGGGGTGGTCGGTCCACATGCTGTGGATCATGCATAATTCATCGGTCAGTTCGGCCGTGCATGGCAGCACATCGGCGATCGGCATGCCCGATTCGCCGTGACACGCAAAGCGATACTGGCCACCCATCATCACACCGATGCTCGATGTGCTCTGATTGCCGATTTCCTCGACATTTCCGGGGAAAGGTTTCCCGTCCATGGCGTTAAGCGTCGGCTTGGGATCGAACAGATCCATCTGGCTGGGGCCGCCGTTCATAAAAAGCTGGATGACCGAAGTCGCTCTGGCCGGATGGTGTGTCGACTTGGGACGAAGATTGGCCGCGGAGATACCGGCCGAGGCATCGATTGCCTCCGCCGCCTGAAGCTTTCCGGCACGACTGTCCAGAAGATCATCGGTCAACAACTGTGCAAGTGCGACTCCCAGCAATCCATCGGAAGTTCGCGCGAAGAAATCGCG
>JAGQOS010000705.1 GCA_020427265.1 Planctomycetales bacterium | reverse complement strand
ATCGTGATGGAGCGCGGCGACATGTCGCTCGACCAGGCGCTGCAGACGCTCGGCGGCCAGAGCGGCCTCTTGGGACTCAGCGGACTGAGCGGCGACGTCCGCGACTTGGAGCAGGCGGCCGACGAGGGGCACGCACAGGCCAGGCTGGCGCTGGACGTCTACGTGACGTCGGTGCGTCACTACCTGGGCGCCTACCTCGTCGAGTTGGGCGGAGTCGACGTCATCGCCTTTGCCGGCGGCATCGGCGAGAACGGCGCACGGATCCGCGCGGCCGTCTGCGAGGGGCTGAACGAACTCGGCATCGTCCTCGACCCTGAAGCCAATCGCGCGGCCCAGGGCGAGGCGGCGATTCATGCCCCGGAGAGTCGCGCCGCCATTTGGGTGACGCCGACCAACGAGGAATCGATCGTGGCGCGGCAAACGTACCAGTTGCTCCAGCAAGCGTAGCCTGCCATTACCCCTTCGCGAGGTCTCGCCATGTTCGTCGCCAAAGTCGCCGGTTCGCTGGTTGCGA
>JAGQOS010000704.1 GCA_020427265.1 Planctomycetales bacterium | reverse complement strand
CAACGGCGTGTGGCAAAAGCGAACGTTGTTTGAGCAGGGGGCGCGGGCGCCGCTGATTATTCGGGCGCCAGGCAAGCATGGCGCCGGGCAGGATTGCCGCCGCATCGTTGAGTTCGTCGACATCTATCCCACCGTGGCGAGCCTGGCGAACGTCGCGCTGCCCGAAGGCCTGGCCGGCCGCGATTTGACGCCGCTGCTGAACAATCCGCTGGCCAAGTGGGATGGTTTTGCGGTGACGCAAGTGCTTCGCCCGGCCGACGATCGGCTGGCCGAACCCGTCATGGGATGCAGCATTCGCACGGCGCGCTGGCGCTACACCGAGTGGGCCGAAGGGAAGCAAGGCATCGAGTTGTACGATCACCATAGCGACCCGCAGGAGTTTCACAATCTGGCCGTCGCGCCCGACGACGACGCTCGTGCGGCGATCACGCGATTGCGCCCGCTGCTGCGAAGCCGGGCCTCTGGCGCTGTGCCGACGACGCCGTTCAATCCGGCGCGACTGTGACAAGGCGAA
>JAGQOS010000703.1 GCA_020427265.1 Planctomycetales bacterium | reverse complement strand
CGGCATGAAGGACCTCGAACCCGTTTCAAGCCCATAGGCTTATAGCACGAAGAATGCGGCAAGGCAATAGCCGCGAGGAAATTAGTGAGGAAAAAATCTGAGGAGGTCCCACAATGGGAACGACATTGGCCGAGAAGATCTGGGCCGATCATTTGGTACGCAAGGGTAGCGATGGGGCTCCCGACCTGCTGTACATCGACCTGATGCTCATGCACGAAGTGACCAGCCCGCAGGCGTTCGAAGGTCTGCGTCTGGCAGGACGCAAGCCACGTCACGTCGACCAGCTGATCGCCACGGAAGACCACAACACGCCGACCGTCGACATCGACCGTCCGAATCCGGACGAGACTTCGGCGCTGCAGCTGAGCACGCTGGAAAAGAACTGCAAGGATTTCGGTGTGCGTCTGTGCCCGCTCGGCGACGCTGACCAGGGCGTGGTCCACGCGTTCGCTCCGGTGCTGGGTCTGACCCAGCCGGGCATGACCATCGTGTGCGGCGACTCGCACACCTCCACCCACGGC
>JAGQOS010000702.1 GCA_020427265.1 Planctomycetales bacterium | reverse complement strand
CCTGTATTCATTCAAGGACGAAAGCACGTACATCCAAGAGCCGCCGTTCCTGGCGGGCGTCACGCCCGAGGCGAAGGATGTGGCTCCGATCCAGAGTGCTCGCGTCTTGGCTTTGCTCGGCGATTCGGTCACGACCGATCACATCTCACCGGCCGGTTCGATCGCGAAGACCAGTCCGGCGGGCACCTTCTTGCAAGGCGCCGGAGTCACCCCCGCCGACTTCAATAGCTATGGTGCTCGTCGCGGAAACGATCGAGTCATGGTGCGGGGCACGTTCGCCAACATTCGCATCCGCAATCAGCTGGTGCCCGGTGTCGAGGGCGGTTACACGAAGTACTTGCCTACCGGCGAGCAGCTTTCGATCTATGACGCGGCGATGAAGTATGCCAACGATGGCACCACACTCGTGATCCTCGCCGGCTCGGAATATGGCACGGGGAGCTCCCGTGACTGGGCCGCGAAGGGGACATACATGCTGGGAGTCAAGGCGGTCATCGCCACCAGCTTCGAGCGCATCCATCGCAG
>JAGQOS010000701.1 GCA_020427265.1 Planctomycetales bacterium | reverse complement strand
CGGTCTTTGAAACGTATGCCGATCGGTTGCACGTACTACCGGGAAGCCGAAGTTTTCGGGATACGAACGAGATTGTGCGAGGCGTGGAACATCGACAGACCCTGCAGTACCATTTGGGGACGGCCGCCGACGCCTACACCTACGTTGTCATCGATTGCCCCCCTTCGCTCGGCGATTTAACTCAGGCGGCACTCTCGGCTTCGCAGGAAGTTGTGATGCCGATCCAGTGCGAATACTTCGCCATGGAAGGGCTGACGCAGATGATCGAGGTGATTCGCAGGGTGATGAAACAGCCGGGACGAAATTTGGAGTTTGGCGGAATCGTGCTCACGATGTACGATGAGTCCCTGGAGCTGACGGGAGAAGTGGAACGCGAGGTCCGCGAGTTCTTCGGCGATATCGTGTTTGAAACGGTCGTGCCTCGCGATGTGACCGTGTCGGAAGCACCGAGTTTCGGAAAATCAGTACTCGACCACGCGCCAAGATCTCGGGGGGCACGTGCGTATATTGAACTTTGCATGGAGGTA
>JAGQOS010000700.1 GCA_020427265.1 Planctomycetales bacterium | reverse complement strand
AATCGGTTTCACAATCCAGGAAGCAACCGTCGGTGGTATCTGATCGGTGGAAGAATTGATTTTGTTGTAGATCTTGACCAGCGAATCTTCGCGATCCTCGCCAACATAAAAGCGGACCGTGACCACGCAACGTCCCGGCTGCGACATCGAATACACGTACTCCACGCCATCGATTTGGTAGAGCAGCTTTTCCAGACGGTCGGTAATCTGCCGCTCAACTTCCTCGGCCGGCAGGCCAGGCGCGGAAACAAACACATCCGCCATCGGGACGACGATCTGCGGCTCTTCCTCGCGCGGGGTCAGCGCAAGCGAAGCGGCGCCCAGCAGTAACGAGATGACGACCAGCAAGATTGCCACGTCGCCCCGCAAGAACATTTCCACGACGCGCGTGAGGAAAGGCGTGTTCGCGGTTTCGATATCGTCGTGCGTCACGATCGCGGCTCCTCCTGGCTGCCTGGGCCTGGCTGCAGAATCACCACTTCACCTGCCTGCAGGCCGCTAAGTACCTCCTGTCGTCCCGGCATTCCCACC
>JAGQOS010000006.1 GCA_020427265.1 Planctomycetales bacterium | reverse complement strand
ATCCAGGCATCCATCCCTTGGGCTGCTTCCTGGAGCACGACGATCTTGCGCTGAAAGCAGCAGAGATCCGGGTTCGACTCGTAGATCGGTCCGCCATGCCGCGCTTCGAACTGCTCGACCGTTTCCGCCGGTCGCTTCAGTTCGACGTCGATCCCGTACTTCTCCGCGATCCGGTCGCGCAGGTCGAGCGTCTCCTGAAACTGGTAACCCGTATCGAGATTGAAGACGGGCGTGCGGGGCTCGATCTTGCTGAGCATGTACAGAATCGTGCAGCCCTCGGGGCCAAAAGCCGTGGCCATCGTCAGCTTGGGAAAATATCGCTCGACCGCCCAGGAAATGATCTCTTCAGGGCTGGCTGTTTCCAAACGCCGGCTATGCTCCGCCAATTCGGCAAGCATTTCGGGCGAGGGCTGAACGGGCGGAGCGGTGGTCGTGCTACTGGACATGCGAGAATGTTATCCATGTTCATCAACTAAGTCAACATTCGTTCTCTGTCATAATGTATCGTCGTGCGTGGGTCGAATTCTTCAGCCTCTAACGACTTTGCGGCTTAGATTTGCCGCCCGCGAGCCAGAAGATCGACGCCGCATGCAAAGCCAACGGCTCGCCGTAAGTCTTTGTTGGGAAAGCTACTTGACGACGCCGGGCGGGAACGTCACGATCGGGCTAGCGCGGCGGGAACGCGTTTCCCGGATCCCAGATCATGTTGAGCCCCCCCGGTATTTGGCGATGAGCAGTAAAGTCTTTCTGGCAGTCGACATCGGCGCTTCGAGCGGACGGCATCTGGCGGGTTTGTTCGACGGGAAAAAGCTGGAACTCACGGAAATCCACCGGTTCACAAACGGGCCTGTCACGATCGCGGGACGTATGGTTTGGGATTTGCCGCGACAGTGGCACGATATCGTCGAGGGTCTCCGCCACGCCGGCGCGGCCTATGGCGCCCGCGTCGAGAGTGTGGGCGTCGATACCTGGGGTGTCGACTACGCACTGCTGGGGCGCAACGATGAGTTGCTGGGCAATCCCTGTTGCTATCGCGATCGTCGCACCGAAGGCATGTTCGAGCGGGCCTTTGAAATTGTGCCGCGCCGCGAGATATTCGCCGCGACCGGATTGCAATTCATGGAGCTCAACACGCTCTACCAATTGCTGGCGATGCGACTCTCCGATTCGCCGCTTTTAGGCATCGCCGAAGAGCTACTGATGATGCCCGATTTGTACCATTGGCTTCTATCGGGCGAGAAGGCGAACGAGCGCACCGACGTTTCGACCACGCAGCTCTACGATCCGCAAACAGGTGACTGGGCCTGGGATCTGATCGATCGGCTGGAACTCCCTCGCAAATTGTTTGGCAAGATTGTCGATCCGGGAACGCAACTAGGAACGTTGCTGCCACAATTGGCCAACGATTCGGGGCTTACTGGCGCGAAGGTTGTCCTGCCCGGAACCCACGACACGGCCAGTGCGGTAGTTGCCGTTCCCGCCGCGGGCGAAGTGCAGGAAAAACCCGACTGGTGCTACATCAGTTCCGGCACCTGGTCGCTCATGGGTGTCGAGGTGCCGCGTCCGGTGGTTACCGACAAGTGCGCCGAACTGAATTTCACCAACGAAGGCGGGGTCGGCGGAACAACCCGTTTGTTGAAGAACATTGCCGGCCTGTGGCTCGTTCAGGAATGCAAACGCATGTTCAGCCAACAGGGCCGCGACTTCCTGTGGGGCGAGCTCACGCGCAAGGCGGCCGAAGCCGAATCGCTCCGCTCGATCATCAACCCCGACGACGAACGCTTGATCGCGCCAGCCAGCATGCCAGAGACCATCGCCGCGCTCTGCCGCGAAACACAACAACCGGTTCCCGAGTCCGACGGCCAGTTCATCCGCTGCGCGCTCGAGAGCTTGGCCTTAAAGTATCGCCAAGTGCTGGGTTGGCTCGAAGAGCTGGTGGGCGGACGGATCGAAACGATCCATATCGTTGGGGGCGGCACGCAGAACGAGCTACTCTCGCAAATGGCGGCCGACGCGTGCAACCGGCGCGTGGTTGCCGGGCCCATCGAGGCGACGGCGCTGGGCAACGTCGCCGTTCAGGCGGTCGCGGCGGGCGCTATCGGTTCGATCGCCGAGGCCCGCCGCGTCATTCGCGAAAGCTTCCCCGTGCGAGAATACCTTCCCGAAGACGCCGCACCATGGGACGAGGCATACGAACGATTTTTGTCATTGAGCTGAATCAGGAGCAACATCGATCATGAAAGTTGGCATCGTCGGCATCGGCTTCATGGGCATGATCCATTATCTCACCTACCAGAAGGTGCGCGGTGCCCAAGTAGCCGCGATCTGCGAAACAATCCCTAAACGGCTCCGCGGTGATTGGCGCGATATCAAAGGCAACTTCGGCCCCCAGGGCACGATGATGGACCTGTCGGGCGTCTCGACGTACGACAATGTCGACGCGCTGCTTGCCGACGAGAGTATCGACGTGGTCGACATTACCCTGCCGCCCGGACTACACGCGCCGATCGCCGTCAAAGCGCTCCAGGCCGGCAAGCACGTGTTCTGCGAAAAGCCAATGTCGCTCACCGAACGCGATTGCAAGAAGATGGTCGCCGCGGCCGAGAAGAGCGGCCGCTTGTTGATGATTGGCCATGTGCTTCCGTTCTTCCCCGAATACGCCAAGGCGTATGAACTGATTCAGAGCGGCAAGTACGGCCAATTGCTCGGCGGCAGTTTCAAACGCGTCATTTCCGACCCGGCCTGGTTGCCCGATTACTACAAGCCCGATCGCGTCGGCGGCCCGATGCTCGATCTGCACATCCACGACGCGCATTACATTCGTTTGCTCTTTGGCATGCCAACCGGGCTCACCAGCCAAGGCCGCATGCGCGGCGACGTGGTCGAATACTGGAATTCGCTCTTCCGCTTTAGCAACGAAGAACTCTCGGTCAGCGCTACCAGCGGTGTCATCCGCCAACAGGGCCGCTCGTTTACGCACGGCTTCGAGATTCATTTGGAAAAAGCCACGCTGGCCTACGAGTTTGCCGTGATCGGCGACCAGCCAACCCTGATGTTGCCACTGACCGTGTTCGACGACAAAGGCAAAGCAACCAACCCCAAGATCGGCGATGGTGACCCGCTCAATGCCTTCGAAGCGGAGTTGAAGGCCGTGAAAGCGGGGCTGGCGAGTGGCAACCCCTCGCCGATTCTTTCCTGCGATTTAGCGCGCGACGCGATTACGCTGTGCCATAAACAAACACGGGCCGTTCAAACCGGACGACCCGTGCGAATTTTGTAGCTTGGCCCGCGTTGGCTCGCCCTGCAAAGGCGATGCAGAGCGAGTGCGGTTAGCGAGCAAGGCGATTTAATAATCGGTGCCGTCGACCAACGCGTTGTAATCATCGACACTACGGCTTCCATGCGGTGTCATCAGCGACACTAAAACTTCGTAGTCGATGCTTTCTTTCAGGAACTGCGTGTGCCCGTCGCAAAAGACGACGACCACGCCGCCGGGATGGTAGCTGGATGGCCGGCCGAGATTATCGTCGTTGCCGTCGGTCACCGTCTTCATCTGCACTTCGCGGTTGTCGTTGATATTATGTCCGGCCGGCACATGTTCCTTGGTCGTCGAGTTTCCGTCGGGCGAATTGGTATAGAAGCAGAAGCCATTATGCGTTTGATACTCGCGAATCGAATCGCCGTATTGATTTGCCGCCCCCCAACCCTTGAGGGCGATGTTTTCCGAGAGCATCAACGTGGCCGACGTGCCGTCTTTCGATGCGATGAAATCGAGCGACGTGGTGGGGCGCAGGTCGGGATGGAAGCGTTCGCGATCGCTCGATCCGCCCGGCATGCCTCCGCGATAGAGAAAAACGCCGTTCTCTTTCACGCCGCTCACGCTGTCGGTAAGCAAGCCCACGAAGGGCCCGGCGTTCACGCAGTAAGACATCCGGCCGTTTTTGTCATCGGCGCCCAAATCGTCGGAAGGGCATTCCAACAGCGACACGTTCAACATCGGCTTGTTGGCAACCGAAAAATCATCCCAGCCTTCCCACAAGCGCTGCTGCTCGATGTAAGGAAATACGGGAACGACCCAACCGGCCAGCACGCCGGTGTTGCTCGAGTTGTAGGCCGCCGCTCGATTTTGGCCCACGCGATTGACGAAGCCGGGCAGGTACTTCTTGTTCAGATTGAAATTGATGACCGACTTGCCAAGTTCGGTCTGGTTGTTCACGCAGTTGGCGCGGCGGGCCGCTTCGCGGGCCATCTGCACAGCGGGCAGCAAGAGGCCGACCAGCACGCCGATGATCGCAATCACGACCAGAAGTTCGACTAACGTGAAACCGCTACGGCGCTGAGTGGCCATCGCTCTATCTCCGCTGTGAGTTGGGGAAACGCGCGAGAAGAATATTTCGCCAGACAAGGGTGTGCCTCGTTCCAGCTACCATTGTCGCAAATTCGACGCAAATGTCCACCGATCTTTCACATCGCCAGCTTCTCCCCCAGAAGTGCAGGCGCTGCCGAATCGTACGCACTCAGCAGGGGCCAGGGCGCTGATTCTACGCGTCGGGCACGATGACAGGGCGCAGCACGGGACAGCCGATTTGGTCCATTTCCGACACTAATCGCGCAAAAACCTCATCGTCGGCAAACGTGCCGATGATCGCGCCGCCGGAGCCGGAAAATTTCGCCGACGCACCGGCGGCCCGCGCCTGCCGCACCATTTCGGCTTGCTGTTTGGGGATCTGGCAAATCGACTGCCGCAGGTCGAAATTGGCGTCGAGCAGCGGACCCAACTTATTCTGCTCGCCCGCTCGCAAGGCGTCGTGGGCCGATTGCGCCAGTTCCGCAAATCGCTGCATGGCGGCAACCACCGTGCGGTCGCCAAGATTGAATCGCGCGCGGAGGTCGTTGTGCACGATTTCAGTCGGCCCGCTGGCATCGGCGCGAAAAGCCAAGTAGAGCGGCGGCAGCAGTTTCGGATCGACGGGTTCGTAATGCCCGCAGCGATAGCCGAGGATTTCTTCGCCGTGGTCCGGCGAAAAGTCCATCGCCACGGCGCCTTCGTACACTTGAATCACCCGATCCTGCAAGCCGGCGCCGATGCCTAGTTCCTCGGTTTCGACGGACAGGGCGAGCGACGGCTGGACTTGCTGGGGGATGTCGATCTGGTAAAAGTCCATCAGACAACGCAACGTGGCGACGATGATCGCGCTCGAGCCCGCCAAGCCGACCTGCCGCGGAATATTCGATTCATAGCGGATAGAAAACGTACGTTCGTGCAGCACATGCCCCTGACGGTCGCAAAACTCGACAAACTTTTTGATCGTGGCTTTGACCAGCCGCACACCGCCGTAATACCCATGCAGGCGCACGTCGTCGGCCAATTCGCGAATCGTGCGAAACCGGCTGCCATCCTTCTCGGCCAGGACGAGTTCGAGGTCGTCCCATTCATAAAGCACGGCCTCCGCCCAGAAGTTGCGGACGCTGATCGAGATCGTCTTGCCGCCGTAGCCGTCGGATGGATTGCCGATCAATCCGGCGCGGGCGTATGCTTTGCGGCGAATGATTTCCACAGCGTCGAGCCTCGCGATTGAAAGCTAGATGGCCAAAAACAGGCGGCGCTGCCGCGAGATTAGAATTAGAGCAGTTTGCGCAAAGATTCTCGAAGCTGATCGCCGTACTCGGGATCGGCGAGAGCGCACTCGAGAAAGGCGTTGAAATACGACTCGAAGTTGCCGACATCGTAACGCTTTTCCCCCGGCCGTAGCCGCAAGCCGACGATGCGACCTCCCTGGGCGAGGACGTGCCGAAAGGCGTCGGTCAGTTGGATTTCACCGCCTTTGCCGGGTTGTGTTTGCGATAGTTCTTGGAAGATGGACGGCCGACACACATAGCGTGCGGCGACGGCCAGATTGCTGGGGGCCTCGTCGCGACTCGGCTTCTCGATCAGATCGTCGAGATCGAAAATATCGCCGGCTTCGCCTTTGGGAAGAGCGATTCCGTATTGCTCGACTTCGTCGCGCGGCACTTCCTGGAAGGCGATCACCGCATCGGCGGCCGTCTCTTCGAAGCAGTCGATCATGCGCCGGCAGACATCCGACTCATGATTCAAGCCAATGAGCGAATCGCCCAGAGCAACCAAAAACGGGCGATCGCCCACGAACGGCCGCGCGCACAAAATGGCATGGCCGAGGCCGAGCTGACGGCGCTGCCGTGTGTAAAAGTAGTCGATTTCCTCGCGTTCGAAATCGAGTTCGGCCAGCAGGTCTTCTTTGCCGGTCACGCGCAAGTGTTCGATCAATTCGACGTCGATATCGAAATGGTTTTCGATCGCCGTCTTGCCGGGACCGGTTACGAAGAGCATTTCACGGATGCCCGAGGCCGTGAGCTCTTCCACAACGTGTTGCACCGTGGGCTTGCGGCCGAGTGGGAGCATCTCCTTGGGCTGGCATTTGGTCAAGGGCAGCAATCGTGTTCCGCGCCCCGCAACGGGAATGACAGCAACTTGAACGCTCATGGGAAGGCTTTCGGAATTACCTCGGGTGAAAGGAATCTGGCGATGCCAGGCGGCAGCAACAACGCGGCCGCGACAATCGCCGTGCCGCTATCGTAATTGGCGATTCGATGCCGATCAAATGCCCCCACTCTCGCAGGGGTTGGGCGACTTGTTCCCGCCATCCGCGCGAGATCCTTGCGATTCAAATCAAAATGGCTGGTCCGTTGAGGCGAATTCTGAAATAATGCGTCTGAAGGGCGTTCGTCCGAACTCGTCGGCACACCGGAACGAAATATCATGCAACGGCACTCTCGATCCCTACATGGCTTTACGTTAGTGGAATTGCTCGTGGTCATTGCGATCATTGGCGCGTTGATGGCGTTGCTGCTGCCGGCCGTTCAAATGGCGCGCGAGACGGGTCGCAAGGCGACCTGCACGAAGAACCTGGGTGAATTGTCGATGGCGCTCGTGAACTGGGAAAGCCGCAAGCAGTATTTCCCTGGCTACAACAACGATATTACGACGACAGGCGGCGTCTTTTCGTATTCGTGGGTCGTTCCCATTTTGCCGGATATCAACCGCAACGATATCTACGAGCGAATCGTGAACAACAACAATCCGAACGCGGCGGTCAAGGTCGATCTCGAAATTACCAAGTGTCCGAACGATCCGCCGGCGACAGTCGCCGAAGGCTGGATGAGCTACATCGCCAACTGCGGGTTTCGCGATGGCGATAGCAAGTTCGGCGGAGTCTTTAACAATCTGGGTGGAGGCAAGTCGCAACGACAGCAGGTCCGTGTGAGCACGGCATACATCGTCAAGAACGACGGCGTTGCCAATACGGTGTTGCTTTCCGAGCATCCGGCGGTGTTTCAACGCCAGAACGGTCGTGGGGGCTGCACCGGCAAATTGCAGCGTCAATGGGAGCCGCTACACACGGGTAATTGCCTCGATAACATCGTCGGCTTCTGGCTCGAAGATTTAGTGGATCGCGACGATCTACGCCCCGACAGCAAGCATCCCGATGGCACGCACTTCGCTTTTGCCGATGGGCATGTCAAGTTCCTCTCCAACGACACCGACTTAAAAACTCTGCAAAAGTTGATGACGCCCGAAGGAACCTACAACGGTTCCGATGCTCCCTCTGGCTCGGCCGCAATTCCCTGGCCGCAAGCGGGGATGATCGCTTCGGAACTCGAACGGTAATGCAGGCGCCAACCTCCGGCCCTTCCCTGCACGATTCGATTGCTCTATTGCAGGTCGTCGCGGACAACGATTTCCGACGTCGCGACCGATCTTCCCCGGTTATCGTAGGCCACGGCTTGCATGGCCACGGGGCCGCGGCCGAGCGACGCCGCTTCGATCGTCAATTCGCCATTCTCGCCGCGCAGCGTGCCGACCACTCGGCCGTTGGCAAGTAGCGCGACGCGATCCGCCCCCGCGCACTGCACCGTAACGACCGGTCCAGCACTCGCATTCGAATCAGGATCTTGAAAAACCAGGGTTGTTCGCCGGCCGTGATTGTCGACCGAAAAAGGAAGAACCAATCGGCCTTGCGTGGCGATCGGCGTGGCTTCGATGCCGACCACGCGAAGTTCATGTTGGCCGTCGGGAAGAATGGACGTATCGATGGCGAACCCGCCCTCCGCGGCGCAGCGGCCTACCAGCAGACCGTCAAGAAACAATTGAAACTCGTCGATCGCCGCCGTCGCTCCCGCCGCAGCCTTGCCGCGCGGCGACAGGGCTAACTTTCCCGACACGGTCGCGCCGGGATCAATGCCGTCGACTTCGATTGTCGGCGCTCTCGCCCAAGGCCGGCACAGCGGATCGCCCACGGCCAGCAATTGAAATGGCCCAGCAACCGATTGATACAACGCTTCGGCCGCCGTGCACCCGCGCGCGTAGTGAACGTGCAGCGTGGGCAGCGGAAACTTGGCTTGGATTGCATACGGCTCGCAAACCGTTCCAGTGGAAACCGCGGCGCCGTGCCGCAAAAACTCGCACAATGAGGTTTGCCCGGTATCGTGGCTGAGCACGCCGCCAAAGCTGGTCAAATGCTCGCAGATTGCGCCGGGCACGATCTTGCTGTTCGACGCGTTCCAATCGAACGACGCGCAGCCAGCCATCAGCCCTGCCACGCGCGGAGCGTCGCGGGGCAGTGTGCCTTGGATCTGTTCGGCGCCTATATCGAGCCGTTCTAGTTCGCGCAAGGCGAGCGGGAAGAGGGGCTGGCGTGTTGTCGAACGGACGTTGCCATTCTTCATGAAGTAGATCGTGCCCTGCGGCAGCGCGCCATCGGCGGCCGCGCTGGCGCGCAAATAAGCGATGATCTCCTCGACCGTGTTTCCTTGCGGCGCTGTCGCACCTAACATCATCGAGAGCAGGTAACGAGCGCCGGCCTTGGAGTCGGGCTCACCGCCCGGTAGCCAATGGCGGCTCGATCGGAAAGCGTGCGTAGCGATGGATTCGGCATCGGCGCGAACCGACTGACAGTAAAAGTTATTTCCCAAGGCAAAGAACTGCTGATAGGTCGCGTCGAGCGGCACGTCCCACAACCGGCACAAATAGGTCGCCCCGGTCAGCGAGGCGGTCGGGGCCAGTTGCGGCGGCAACTTGTCCTTCCATTGCGGCGCGCGCACTCGCCAGGGAAAATCGCACGAGTACACGAAGTAATCGATCTGGTCCTCCAGACCTCGTTCGCGCAGCGCGCGAAACACCGGCAGCAGGATCTCCGATCGCAGATGTTCGAAATCAGTTTGATTCCGATCACCTTGCCAATCGAGATAGACAAGATTGCGCGGCGGAATGTCGCGCAGCGCTCGATAATGGTTGGCAAGAGTCAGCGAATCTTCACTCGCTTGATTGACGATGAGCGCGACATTCTCCGGCCCACCGCCAGCCAGCAGCAGGGCGCGCGACAAACTCCAAATGAAAGCGCTGAGCGCGATGTATCGAAGGCCCATCGGCGCAATACCTCTGAAATTGCCGGGCAAGGTCGATTGAAACTCGTCAGTCCGCCTTCTTCTGCGCCGTGTAGAGCGGCGCTACGCTAATCTTGCGAAGGTGCGCCGTGGTGCGCCAGGTAGCGATGCCCAACGGCTGCGAGGGCTCGACTTCGAAACGGACGTTCAGTCGATGCCCCTCGCGCTCGACGTCGACCACCTGTTCCTTATCGATCCAGGCTTCAATCTTCTTTTCCGTCACGCGCGCCTTGATGGTGTACCATTGGCCGTTCTTGAATTCGTGGTAGGTGGTTGTCTGGTTTTCTGAGGCGTCGGCCGAATCGATGCTCGAAATGCCGACGATTCCGCCCCCCCAGCCGCCGACGATCAGGCTGACGTGATCCTTGCCCACGGGAAAGGTCAGACCACAAAAGAAATCCGATCCTTCGGCACGTTTCGCCTCGAGCGAAATCTCATAGTTCTCTCGCAACACTTCACCTGACCAAGTAACGCCGGTGAGATCAACGCCATCTCTGATCACGAGGTTGCCGTCCTCGACCTGCACTTTTCCGTGGCCGGCGAAGTCGGTGACTTTCCATTTGCCAAGCGTCTTGCCGTCGAACAGTTGTTTGGTCTCGCCGCGAGCGGACCCCGCGCAAGCGAGGCAACCGAAGGCCAACAGCAACGCCACGTGTTGCGAAGTAACGAACGTGGAACGGCGGGCGCGATTCATGGCGAAACTCCTTACAATATGATTGGGTATCGACGGATAACTGCCGGTATCACTTCTTTCCCAGACTTCGTTTGTGACGGAAAAATTTTGTCAGGATTCCGCCGCACGGTTCGAGCAATACGCCGGATACAGATTGCGTCCGGTGGTTAAGCCGGTCGTCTTCGAGCATCTGGTACAAGGTATGCACGGCGCCCGCTTTCGGATCGGGCGCGCCGTAGACCAGCCAGGGAATGCGCGCCTGCAGAATGGCGCCGGCGCACATAGGGCAGGGCTCGAGCGTAACGTACAGCGCACATCCTTCGAGCCGCCAACTGCCGAGCGCCTCGGCCGCCTGCGTGATGGCGATCATCTCGGCATGGGCCGTGGGGTCTCGCAGCATCTCGCGCTGATTGTGCGCAGCGGCGAGCACGCGCTCGCCATGCACGATGACCGCGCCCACCGGCACTTCGTCGCTCGCTAGCGCGGCTTCCGCCTGTTCGAGCGCCATGCGCATGAAATACTCGTGGACGGGCTGTTCGAGTTCGGACATTTGCATTTGTTCAGTTCCAGATTATGATGGATAGTCTATCTCATCGCCTCTGGTTTTGCATCGAATTTCTCGCGAGGCTTCCGCTTTCACCCATGTCGGCAACCATGCCAGAAGAGGCGTCCGTAAGCACTTTCGCGCGACTGCTGCGCGCCGCACTGGTGGTCTATTGGCTGGCGATGTTCGCGGCCTCGCATACGCCGCGCACACCAGATCTGTTGCCAGTGGAAGGTGGCGACAAGATCGTGCACTTCTCGGCCTACGGCCTGCTGGCACTGCTCTGCGCGCTCGACCGTCAGCTGCGCGGGCTCATGAGCCGCACAAGCTTGTTGCGCATTGCAGGATTACTGGCGATCTACGGGGTGGTCGACGAGTTGCTGCAGTACCCGATCGATGGACGTACCTGCGACGCGTTCGATTGGATTGCCGACGTGGCGGGGATTACGGTCGGGCTCGGCTTGTTCGCCTTGCAGCGCCGACTACGAGGGCGTTCGACAACGCCGGGGTAGCCCGCATTCTCAGGCGTGAATCTCGACGCCGGGAAAGTGCCGTTTTTAGCTACACTTGGGCGGAGAGGCGTTACGAGAGAATCGCCAGGATGTCGTCTTCGCTCATGATTAGCAGTTCGTCGCCGTCGACTTCAACTTGCGTGCCGGCATAGGTGCTGAACAGCACACGATCGCCTTCGCGAACCGTATGGGCGGCGCGGTTTCCGTCGCTGAGCAGTTTTCCATCGCCTACCGAAAGAACGCGTCCCTGACGTGGTTTTTCGCGCGCGGCGTCGGGAAGCACAATTCCGCCGGCCGTGGTTTCTTCGGCTTCGACGCGTTTGACCACCACATTATTGCCCAACGGAACGACTTTCATTTCAGTAAACTCCTCTAGTAACTGCGACGAGCAATCGCGTCTTTGACAATCGTACCGCGCGGGTTTGTCAACGATACCCCGCTGCCGCAAATGTACCGCACAAATCCCTATGCATTGCGGAAACCGCTGATTGTGCCAGCTTTCAGCCGCGTGGGCAAGTCCGCAGCCGACTCCTGCTGGCGATTGCGGCCGTCGAAGGCGATCCATGCCAAAAACGCCATCCAGGCCAACCACAGCAGCGCGGCAACGAGCAGCCTCAAGGGCCGTTTTCGCTCCACAACACACGACTCGCCGGACATGGCGTCGTTTTCTGCGTCGGCATGTTGCGTCGAGCGAGACAAGACGGGGGGGCCGGCCAGCGCCGATTATTCTGGAAGCGTGATGCGAAACTTACCGGTCAGACCGGCCTCGAAATCGAAGACGTCGTCGAAATCTTCGCGCCGATCATGGGGGGTTTTCCGCATTTCGCCAATGTGGATCAAATTGAAAACAATTTCACCAAAGTCGCCAGTCTTCTGCACACCCCACTGGTTCAATACGCACTTGGCCATCAGGCCGTACTGTTCGAGCGCGTATTGCCGGATCGCCTCGCAGAGTTCCTGTCCGGTGAGATGCCGTGGACTCGCTTTGCCTTCTTCGGACTCCGCTTCGCCCCCCTCAACTTCACCCTCGCTCGCCACATCAGACCCCATGCCCAATTCCTCCTGGGCATAGCGCAGCGCTTCAAACACAAAGACGTACGCGTCGAACGTATAACGCCTGTCTTCGCGAAGCAACTTGGCGATGGGGTGATCGGGGTCGAGCATTGGACTGGATCAGTAGGATGGGGCGAATCGTCAACTAGGCGTCGGGCGGAGTTTCGGCTGTTTCGTTGGCCGCATCACCTGCAGCATTGTCTGTCGCCTCACTGGTTTCGCTGGAATTTTGTTCGGCGCGCTGGGCCGCCTTTTGCTTTTTCGAAATGACCGTGAGCACGGCGTCGGCGTCGATCATAACGCGGCGGGAATCTTCCATTTCAACCAGGAGCTGACTGGCCAGAATTTCTTGCGCGAGCACCGTACCGCGGCCGTCGCCCGTGATCACATCGGCGCCGACGGGCGGCAGTTCCTTGCGCATTTCATGATACGTGTCGTATTCGTATCTCAGGCAACACTTCAAGCGTCCGCAGCGGCCGGAAATCTTGCTGGGATCGAGGGTCGCCCGCTGAAGTTTGGCCATTTTCATCGAAACGGGCGGCATTTCCGACAGATGCGTATTGCAGCAAACTTCCTTGCCGCAGTCGCCATAGTCGGCCAGGAGTTTCGCTTCGTCGCGAACGCCGATTTGACGCATTTCAATGCGGGTTTGAAAATCGCTGGCCAGAGCGCGGACCAACTCGCGGAAATCGATACGGTTTTCGGCCAGATAATAAACGACCACGCGCTCGCCGCCAAAGAGATGTTCGACATCGACCAAGCGCATGTCGAGCCCCATTTCGGCGATCTGCCGTTGGCAGGTCTCATGCTCCTGTTCTTCCTGGTCGTGTAGCTTGCGCAGTTCGAGTTCATCTTGAGACGACATGCGGCGCAGAATCTGCCCATGCCCCGGCTCGCGCAGGTTTTCCATGGCATGGGGCGTGGCTTCGCACAGCACTTCTCCCGCCTCCTGGCCGCGCGAAGTACGCGCGATCACCCGCGCTCCGCGGCCGAAAGTTTCGCCGCGGCTGGTCGAGAAAACACCGAGGAACCGCATCGATCCATGTCGCACGACGTACTTAGGCATTCACTTCGCCGGGTTGCAATCTTAGGGGGGAGCTCATTTCCAGCAGGTCCGCGACCCGCCAGGACCAAGTCCTGCCGCGCCGCGCGGTTGAGAGGCGGAATCTCAGCAGCGAGGCGGATTTTCGCAGACCTTCAGTATAGCCGTGTCGAAATTTACCGCCTAGTGTAAGGTTCGCACGCCGCCAATTCGAACAAGCGTGTCGCGACGGCCGGCAAAACCGCGCCAGCCAAAGCGGTGAGCCGTGTGGGCCGGAGTAACGCACATTAGCCGCATAACCGGTTGCCAATTGAGTAACGTAAACTAACAATATTGCCCGGGTAACGCGGCGGCGTTTTGCGAGCAAAATGGCGGCAAAACGGTTAGCGACTGCCGCTTTGATTCCTCGCTAGCACGGCGGCCGACCCGCCCAAAAGGAAAAATTATGGAAACTAGTAACCCTTCGCCCGGACGCTCGCCGAATTCGTCGGCCCAGCCCGTGGAAAACCGCATCGTCGTCCAAACGTCTTCCGCTCCCGTCGGTCCCTGGGGCCGCGTGATCATCGGCTTGCTCTCGTTCGCTCTGATGATTGCGATCCTAGGCAACGTGAATCAATGGGCGCGCTACCAAAGCTATTTTCAGGACGATCTGCCGATCCAGGAAAAGTTCCACTCGGGTGACAAAGAAGCCACGAGCAAGATCGCCATCATCGAGGTCGAAGGGGGCATCCTCAAAGGCGACGGTTATGTCAAGCAGCAAATCGACGCCGTGAAGCAGGACAAGAACGTGCAAGCCGTCGTGTTGCGCATCAACTCGCCCGGCGGCACGGTCACTGCCAGCGACTACCTGTTCCATCATCTCAAGCAATTGCAGAAAGAACGCAGCATCCCGTTGGTGGTCAGCATGGGTAGCCTATGCGCAAGCGGTGGCTACTATGTTGCGATGGCCGTCGGTGATCAGCCGAACGGAATCTACGCCGAGCCGACTACTTGGACGGGGTCGATTGGCGTCATCATCCCCCATTTCGACGCCAGTGGCCTGCTCGAGCGGTTCGACGTGAAGGACGATTCGATCGCCAGTCACCGCTTCAAGGAAATGGGCAGCCCCACGCGCAAGCTCAACGAGGAAGAGCGGGCCGAAGAGCGGGCGCTCTTGCAAGCGTTAGTCGACGAAAGCTTTGCAGGCTTCAAAGACGTCGTCCGCTACGGCCGCCCCGCCCTGCGCGAAGACGATATGAAACTCGACCAGGTCGCCACCGGACAGGTCTTTACCGCCAATCAAGCGCTCACCCACGGCCTGATCGATAAGATCGGCTTTATCGAGGACGCGATCGATCGAGCCCGAGAGTTGGCAAGCTTGCCCAAAGACAAGGTTCGCGTCGTCAAATACGATCGGCCGCCGGCGCTGGTCGACGCCTTGCTCGGCGCCGAAACGCGGTTAGCGCCGCGCGGATGGACGGTTACCGATCTGGTCGATCTGACAGCGCCGCGCGCTTACTATCTGAGCACGTGGCTACCGGCCGTTGTGAGCAGCAGTCGCTGAACGCGGCGAGTGCGGCTACTGTGCTTCAGTCGTCGCTTTCCCGCTCGATCTGCGCCAGCAGGCGAGTCATGGTATTGGCATGCACGCCGAGCAACTTGGCCGCGCGGCCCTTGTGGCCGCGTGTCGCCTGCATCGCCTGCTGCACGGCGACGCGACGCAGGCGGGTAAGATTCGTGAACGGTAGCGTTTCATCGAGTCGGCGACGCGCATCTTGGGAAGGGAGCGTCGGGGCACAGTCGAGCACATACGACTGCTCAATGATGTGGCCCAACTGACGGATATTGCCGGGCCAGGGATACTCGCAAAACTGCGCCAGGGTATCGGCATTCGGTTGCCAGATAGGTCGACTGTATTTTGCAGCGAATTTCTTGGAAAAGAAGTCGATGAACTCTTCGATATCTTCCACGCGATCGCGCAACGGAGGCACGCGCAGCTCGACCATGTTCAAACGATAATACAGGTCTTCGCGGAAATTGCCTTTTTCTACTTCGCGTTCTAAGTCGCGATTCGTTGCGGCGACCACCTGAACGTCGACCTGAATCGGCTCCGAAGCTCCGACCGGAGTCACTTCGCTTTGCTGCAGCACGCGAAGTAACTTGGGTTGTAGCTCCATCGGCATTTCGCCGACTTCGTCGAGGAAGATCACACCGCCATGGGCCGCGCGGAAAACACCGAGCGAACGACCGGCCGCACCGGTAAACGCGCCCTTCTCGTGGCCAAACAGTTGGCTCTCGGCCAACGTCGCAGTCAGCGCGGCGCAGTTGACGGGAACGAACAGCTTGTTGTTGCGTGGCCCGAGCTTGTGCAGCAACCGCGCCCAAATTTCTTTGCCGGTACCCGTCTCTCCAGAGATCAAGACGGTGCATTGCACTTCCGCGGCGCGTTCCGCGTGGCGACCGATTCTACGTATGGAAGGATTGCGCCCAAGAACCCAGCTATCCGGATGCTCCGGATTGGGTGAGAGAAGATTCTCCATTGCCGTAGCAATGCCTGAACGATCGGTCATATTCTGTCCGAAAATTTCATGGCAGCGCGACGCCCCTGCGTCGAACGCTACACAAGTCGATTTGTGTTAGAAAACGAACTCGTTGCAAATGCGCAAACGACTCGTTTTCGAACTACTTCACGAGCGGCCCACCTAATGGAAAAAAGCGCCGAGAACTCGGCAATGAGCAAACGGTTGTTCACGAGGTCTTTCCGTCAGTTCAGTTGGATTCTACTGGCAGACGTACAAACCTTGCAAGCTTTTTGTCGCCGATTTTCTTACTTTCAAAAACTTTTTTCGGGGGGTACTTCTCCCGAGTGGCGACACCCGAGCCCCAGCTCCCCCGAAGGTTCCAATTCCGATCCATTTCCCTTAGCATATGCAGAAAATTCAAGCAATGCGAGCATCGCGCTGGCAGCAGTGACGCCATGGATGCGCATGCCGCACCGGGGGGTGCGAACCGACCCAAATTCCTCTGGTCTCCGCGCCGCCGGCGAGGGCTACTTGAATTGCTCGGTGGAGAAACATGCCGCCGAGACGGCAATTGCAGGCAACATTGCTCTTTTTCGCCAGGAAATACCGGAAAAGCAAGGCACGCCATGTCGGCGCAACCCAACGATTCGCCCTACAAGTCGATCGCACACTGGCTAGAATTGTCGCGCAGTACGGTCGTTTTGACCGGCGCCGGCATCAGCACGGAAAGCGGAATTCCCGATTTCCGCTCCCCTAGCGGAGTGTGGGCCAAATACGCACCCGTCTATTTCGACGAGTTTCTCGCCAGCGCCGAGTCGCGGCATGAATACTGGCGGCATAAGTGCGAGGCGCATCCAGCCATGGCGGCGGCCCAGCCGAATCTCGGGCACGAAATCCTGGCTCGATGGGAATCTGCAGGCCGAATTGCAGCCGTGATCACTCAGAATATCGATGGCTTGCATCAGCTTGCCGGCAGCCGAAACGTGCTGGAATTGCACGGAACTGCACGCGAAATCGCGTGCCTCGATTGCCATGCCCGGTTTGACGTCGAGCCGCTGGTAGCCGAATTCCTCGCGTCCGACCGCGTGCCCTTGTGCCCCAAGTGCCGTGGCCGCCTCAAGCACGCCACCGTATCGTTCGGACAACAATTGCCGCCCGAAGTGTTGATGAAGGCGAGCGCGCTCTGTGCCAAGGCCGAATTGATCTTTGCCGTCGGCTCGTCGCTCGTTGTGCATCCGGCTGCCGGCTTACCTCGACTGGCCGTGCAGCGCGGCGCACGCCTAGTGATTGTGAATCGCGACGCGACCGAGCTCGATTCATTGGCCAATTGCGCGCTTCGCGATCCGATCAGTGTGGAACTTCAGCGTGTTGATGCCGTGCTAGGTACGCGGTGACGCTGCCTTCGATGCCGCCAGCCACGTTTCGTCCCGGCGGCCTCGAAGGGGTGTTCAGCAGGTGCTTGGGGAATTGCCCGGCGACCCGGAAGGACGTTGTCGTGCATTTTCGAGCCATGAGGCGCGTAGCGTTGACATCTGTTAACTACTTCGGTAGTATTACCTCGGTAGTTGGCAAGCAGCGTGGTTGGCTTGGCGAGGGAACGCGGGACCGAGGTCATGGCAAGCAAAACAAAACATCGGCTCGGCGATTTGCAGCTGCGAATCCTGAAAGTACTCTGGGGGCACGATTGGTCGAGCGTTGCCGACGTGCGCCAGCGGCTGGGTCGCCCGCCTTTGGCCTACACAACCGTGGCAACCATGTTGCGCAAGATGGAGGATCGCCAGCTCGTCGCGCATCGCGAAGAGGGTCGCAAGTTCCTGTATCAGGCGGCCGTTTCCGCGGAAGAGGTTTCGCGCAGCATGACCGACAACGTGGTCGATCGCCTTTTTGAAGGCAGCATTGCCGCCACGGTCAATCATCTGTTGACCACTCGCGAGATCGACGCCGACGAGTTGCAGCAGCTCGAAGCACTGATTCGCGATCATCGTCGTAAACACTAGGTTTTTCTCCGCGTCGGAACGACTCTGCCATGCAATTCGACGGCGTCTTTATCGCGAGCCCCGTATTCCAGTCGCTGCTGGCGTTGCTCTTGGCGGCCATGGTTATTGTCCTCGGGGCTGGCTTGCTCGCGCGCGCAGTCCGCACGGCACGACGCAAACGGATTGTTTGGCAAGCCTCGCTCGTTGCGTTAACCGGTGTCATTTTGGCGGAGCTATCTGGTCTTGCGCCAGCGATCATCGCTTGGAGCCAACCTGCGCAACGCAGCCTCGCATCTGCAGCGCCGATGCCGGCTCGCCTACCCGAACGGGCCCACGAATTCGACCGTTTCGGCGCGCCCGCCACGATCATGCTCCGAGTAACCGAACGCGATTCGTCGATTGCCAAACCGCTCGTCATAGCACGCGAAACGCCGAATCTCAGCTTCAGCAATCGGCGCGCTTCCTCACACTTGAGCAAAATCAATCGCGATACTCAGCGCACCTCCGACGCAACAACTGGCGAGCAAGCGGCCGCGCGAGCGAGGCGCAATTTCTGCGAGGACGGGCTATGCGCACTGTGGCTGGCCGGCACAATCGGTTTGCTGCTGCGCGCCGCTGTGGCGCGAGGCGTAACGGCGCGGGCTTGCCGAGAAGCTCCACAGGCCGCGAAAAAACACCAGCAACTTGTGTGGTCGCTGGCCGAACGACTGGGGCTGCGGCGGAATATCCGCGTGATCACAATGGCGCAGATCGATTGCCCGCTCGCCTGCGGAGTAGGTAGAGCAACCGTTGCATTGCCGGTTGACTTCGACAAGCAATTGCTTCCAGCTCAACAGCAGGCCGTCTTGCTGCACGAACTGGCCCATCACGCTGCGCACGATCCGTTTTGGATGCTCACGGCCGATTGCGTGCGGGCGGTCCTCTGGTGGCATCCGGTGGTTTGGTTTGCCTGTCGGCACTTGGCTGAAGTAAGCGAACTCGCCGCCGACGAGGCGGCAGCGCTCATCCCCGACGGCCGCCGCCAACTGGCGACCAGCCTGGTGCACTTCGGGCATCGGCTGATCGCGACACACAGGCCAGCCTGGATTTCCGCGCGCGGTCCGGGATACCGATCGGCGCTCGGACAGCGAGTCGCCAGATTGCTGCAACCAGCCGATCCTCGCACGCCCTGCCTGCGCGACAACGGGCGACGACCGCTACGAATTGGTTTGGCTTCGTTGATGGTATTGGTTTCGCTGTTTTCAACCGCGCGGGTGCGTTCCGCGCCACCTAGGGAATCTGGAGAAAGTAACATGAACGTGTTGTCGAGGCATTGGAAAACATCTCTCGCTGCAATGGCGACCACGCTGGTGATGACGCCGTGGACATCGCTGTCGGCCGACGAAACATCGGCCGATCGGCCAACCCTGCTGCTTGCGCAGCGCGAAGGTGACCGGCCCCGTGAAGGCGATACACCACGTGAAGGTGATCGACCTCGCGAAGGCGAACGGGATCGGCCGCGCGATGGCGATGCGCCCCGCGAAGGCGAACGTGATCGGCCGCGTGATGGCGACGCGCCCCGCGATGGCGATGCCCCGCGTGAGGGCGAACGTGATCGGCCGCGCGACGGCGATCGGCCGCGCGGGGAAGAAGGCGAGCACATGCAGCGATTGCGGCGCCAGCACGAGGAATTAGGCCAAATCGCGGAACGGCTCGAGCGCGCCATGCACGAAGCGCGCGAGGCGGGGCGCGAAGGAGCGGTTGAAGAACTGCAACAGAAGCTTCGTCAGGTGGCGGCTCAACGTCGCGAACTCGAAGAGCAAGCGCGACGCTTCCAAGGCGAACGACGCCCGGATGAACTTCACGAGGTCATGCGACGTTTGCATCACATGCATGTCGCGGCTGAAAACCTGATGGCCGCCGGCATGGAAGATCAGGCCCACGCCGTACGACGACAGGCCGAACAACTCGAAGCTCGGCTACGCGAGGCCGGATTCCGCGGCGTCGGCGAACGACGTCCCGAACCGGAACGCCGCGATTTCGAGCGACCCGCGCCGCCCCGCGAAGGTGTCGATGATCTGCGTCACGAAGTCGAAGTGCTGCGCCGCGAGTTGACGGAATTGCGCACTTATCTTCGCGGCGAGCGCGAAGATGACGATCGCGAGGGAGACCGCGATTGATCGTCCGATGATGACAGTTATCGAGCGTGAGGACAAATCAAGAGGGTTCGCAGCGTAGAGCGTTGCGGACCCTCTTTTTTTGCGCGATCCTCAAATCCAGCTTTGCGGCGCTCGCCGGCGCACTTGGTGGGGCGCGTTCGTCGAAAATTGCTCGTCAACGCTTGCCTCAGCCGAACGAGGAGAAATTCGATGCTCAAGCACTCTAGTTAAGTGTTGGATGCGTCGGAATGTGTTTGACCTTCAACACGTCGGTCACAAACGAATGGCCGATCTTGCGAAGCATCGCGCCCCACAGGTCGTCTTGCTCGTTGAAGATGTGTTCGCGCTTCGCGGGCAACAGGTGCCACGCACCCGAGGCAATCTCTTCTTCGAGCTTTCCCTTCTCCCAACCGGCATGGCCGACAAACAGTCGCACGGGGCGATGCTTCTGTCGCACGAGCCGATCGAGATGGCCTTTTTCGGCCGCCAGGAAGATGCCGGGGGGCACTTCGAATTCGGCCAGATTGCTGCGGTCGTGCAAGGCAAACAAGGGCCCGGAGACCGGACCTCCGAAGTTGACGTGCCCGTGGTTCTGACAGTCGGGGCCGCCAATCTTTTGCCAGAGACCGCTAATGGTTTCGGTCGTCGGGCGATTGAGCAAAACGCCCATCGCGCCGTTTTCGTCGTGACGAAGCAACAGAATCACCGCGCGGGAAAACCCCGAATCCGCCAGTCGCGGCGACGCAACCAAGAGAAAACCTTGCAGTGACATGATAACCCTTTCCCAGCCTTTCCACCGGACCCTAGGCATGCTGCCGAGGCCTCCGTGTCTGCCAAAATGGCAACCACTTCCGTCGTGCCTATCAGGTTAAATGCAAGCGTCGTGCCAAACCCGATCGCGGAAGTATCGGCCGATCCGTAAGTTACTGAAAAGACAAGACTTGCGTTCGGTCGGTTCGCCGAAGCGCAGAAAAGAGTGCCAGAAAACCGGGCGTCCGATGGTCAAAAACAAGCCATTTTGGTCGGCCATGAGACCATCGCAAAAAACATCCGCCCAACTTAATCTACGCGTCTCCCGAACTGACGGGTCGAAGCTTTTCCGCCGCTTTCTCCCGATACTGCCTGCCGTTCGAAGGTGAAATCGGCGATTTCTGTTTCCTTCTCGCAGCCGGTCGCGCTATGATTGGAGAAGTAGCGGAACGCATGAAGATCGTGGCATGCAACAATTAGATTGTGGTCGGAACGAATTGCCATGAGTGATGAGAGTCAGACGGCCGTGGCCGAACCGGAAACGATCGTCCGTCCCCAGCGGAGGCGCAAGAGCAAACCGCAGCGTTCCCAGCCCAAGTTGCTGCCACCCTATGCCGTCGTGGTGCACGACGACGACGTCCATACATTCGAATATGTGATCGAGACCTTCATGAAGGTGTTCGGCTATTCGACGGAAAAGTCGTTTATTCTTGCCAACACCATCCACACCGAAGGCCGCGCCATTGTGTGGACGGGACCGAAAGAAGTGGCCGAACTGAAACGCGACTTGATCCGCAGCGCCGGCCCCGATTTGCATGCGGAAAAGACGGTCAACTTCCCGCTCGGCGTCGACATCGAACCGCTACCCGGCGGTTAGTTCGCATCGACTTTCATCGGTGAGTTTGCGGCAATGCGGCAAGCTTCGCCACCACAGCCGCCCAAGGCGCTAATTCGATAGCGATTGGCCGCGACCAGGCGATAGAGCTGCCGCCAAACGGGCAAGGTACCGGGGAAGTGCAGTATGGGGGCGGCGACCCAGAGTGTCGGCAAACGACGCGCGAGATAGCGAATCGCCTCGACCCCCCAACGTCGATTGCCGCTGGCGTCGATAATCAGCATTTCGTGCATCAAGCGTTCGGCCGGCAGTCCCGGAAACCGCTCGGCAACTTGCGGATCGTGCAACGACAGGTAACGAAGCCGGCGACCCGTATCGAGTCTACGTAGCAGGCGCATCGCGTTGCGGCAAAATCCGCATGCGCCGTCAAACAAAACGGTATCGCCATAGCAAGGGTCGCGCGGCGGAACTTCCGCCCGTTGAATGTCGTCGAATGAGTTGCTGAGGCGCATAGCACATCTCCTTTCGCCATTCACCGGCCCGTGAGTCATGGCCACGGCCGGCGACGTTTTTTGAGCAAATCCCCTACTTGAGAGGAGTCTTTCGCTTGTGGCCGCCAGCACTGGCCCGGGATTCCAACCGCGATTCCCTGGCCGTGGTTAACAACCACCGGGTATAATGCGGTACAATCTTGGGGGCCAAACGGTTGGCCATTCCGTTTTCGTCGCGTGGGAACCGGATGGCCAACATCGCAGGGATCCGAACTCGGAGCGTAGACCATGGACCAACTCGAAAAACAGGTGGCGATCGCCTGGCGGCGTTTGCTCGTTCAGAAGTTCTTCCGCCGCTTGCCCTGGTGCCTCTGCGGCACGCTTCTTGTCGCCCTCGCCGCTACGGCCGTTCCCAAGATTCGTCCGATGGAATTCGATAGTCACATTTGGGCCTACGCCTGGATTGGCGGGGCGGCTGCGCTGGCCTGCCTGATTGCCGGCCTTTGGACTTATTTCACGCGCGGCGATCGCCTGTTGGCGGCAATCGAGATCGACCGCCGCTTCGAATTGCGGGAACGGATTTCCAGCGTGTTGAGCCTGAACGAAGCCGACTTGCAAACCGCCGCTGGCCAGGCCTTGGCCGCCGACGCCACGCGTCGCGCCGAGCGCATCGCGGTTAGCGAGCAGTTTCGCGTTTCCATGGATCGTCGCGCCTGGCTGCCGCTCGTGCCGGCGCTGCTCGCGTTCGTGGTCGCCATTTTCGTGCCCGACGCGCAGCCCGACCAATCGGCGCGCGCAAGCACAACGACACCGGAAACTCGCAAACAGATCAAGAATTCGGCCGAAGTGCTCAAGCGCAAGTTGGCCGACCGCCGCAAAGAAGCGCAAATGAAAGGCCTCAAAGAGGCGGAAGACTTTTTGCGGAAAGTGGAACAAGGCACCGAAACTCTTACAAAGCAAGGCGATGTCGATAAGAAGCAAGCCCTCGTCAAGTTGAACGATCTGGCCAAGGAACTCGAGAAGAAGAAGGGCGAGCGGGGCGACGTGGACCAGTTGCAAAAACAGTTCGGCGCCTTAAAAGACATCAATAAGGGACCCGCTGATAAATTGCTCGACGCCATGAAAGATGGCGACATGAACAAGGCGCAGAACGAATTGAAAAAACTGCAGCAACAACTGGCAAACAACGACCTGAACGAGCAACAGCAAAGAGAACTTGCGCAGCAGATGGAGCAGATGCAACAGAAGCTGGCCGAGGCGATCAAGAAACATGATCAAGCGAAAAAAGATTTGGAGAAGCAGGTCGAACAGGCCAAGGCGGCCGGCGATGAGCAGAAACAACAGCAGCTTCAACAGCAGTTGGATCGCCTCAATCAACAGGCACCGCAGATGGATCAGCTCAAGCAAATGTGCGACAAACTGGGCCAGGCCGCCCAAGCCATGAAGCAGGGCAATGCCCAGCAGGCCCAACAGCAACTCGACTCGCTCGCTCAAGACCTGAAACAGATGCAGCAGGAAATGGACGAGATGGAAATGCTCGATGACGCGCTCGATCAGATTGCCGATGCGCGAGACGCCATGGGATGCAAACAGTGCCAGGGAGAAGGATGCAAGGCCTGCCAAGGCCAGGGCATGGGGCAGGGCCAGCGCAAAGGCGACCGGCCAGGAAACGGATTGGGAGAAGGACAAGGCCAAGGCGCGCGGCCCGAGAATGAAAACCAGATCGGACTCTACGACTCGAAAGTCGCCAGCAAACCGGAAGGTGGAAAAATCGTTGTCACGGGCGAGGTCGACGGTCCGAATCGCAAGGGCGACGTGCGCGAAGTACTCAAATCCGAACTCGAAGCATCGAAGAAAGAAGCTTCCGATCCGCTCGAAGGCACTCGGTTGCCCAAGAAGCATCAGGATCATGCACGCGAATACTTCGACTCGTTCCGCGACGGAAAGTGACGCCGCGCCGGCTGATTTTTTCTCCACATTTCATGTGCGATTTCGCTCATCGCGACCTTACTGAGTGTTACGGGCGGCGATTCTGTCGAGCTTTCTATGCGTCGGCACGTTTCGTTGTGCAGCGCCCGTTTTCCCGGCGTACTTGCATAGCGCCCTCGGTTTGTGTGATCCTAGAATGGACTCGCCAAGAGATTTGGGCGAGCAAACTGGATTACCATGCCGGTGTTTTAATTCCGAAACCGATGAGGGCGGTCATCATGTTGCGCAGCGCATGCCTGGCGATGTTGTGTCTCTTTCCGTTGAGTTCGGCGCGAGGGCAACTCGAATTCGAATCGCCGCCGATCAACTATGGAGAAGCACATTCGCACGATGCGATCGCCAAGTTGCAGCAGCAGCTCGATGCCGGTAAAGCCGAACTCGCCTGGGACGACGAACACGGTTACCTGAAGGCCGTGCTGGCGGCGCTCGATATTTCGCCGTCGACGCAGATGCTCGTGTTCTCGAAAACCAGCTTTCAGTTGCCGCGCATCTCGCCTAAGCTGCCGCGCGCCATTTACTTCAACGACGATGTTTACATTGGCTGGGTGCAAAACGGCGATGTCATCGAAGTATCAGCCACCGATCCCGAACTCGGCGCCGTGTTCTACACGCTCGCGCAGCGCGATTCGGAGCCGCCTAAATTCGTGCGCGATCGCGGACAATGCCTCACTTGCCATGCCTCGTCGCGTACCGAAGGCGTGCCAGGGCATTTGATCCGCAGCGTTTACAGCTCGGCCAGTGGCATGCCGATTTTCGGTTCGGGCACGTATCGCACGACTCAGGCCAGCCCTTTTGAGCAGCGCTTTGGCGGTTGGTACGTGACCGGAACCCATGGCGTCGCGCGGCATATGGGCAATGTATTGGCGACCGAGCGGGAACCGGAACAGTTGGATCGCGAAGCGGGCGCGAATCTGACCGATCTGAGCCCGCTGGTCGATGTCGAGCCGTATCTCGAACCGCATAGCGACTTGATCGCGCTGATGACGCTCACGCATCAGGCGGAGATGCACAATTGGATCACGCGAGCGAACTTTGAAACCCGGCTCGCCCTGCACAGCTCGGCGATCATGAATGAAATGCTAGATCGCCCGGCCGACTATCAGAGCGAGTCGACGCAGCGGCGGATCGAGCGCGCGGCCGAACAACTGCTCGAGTGCATGTTGTTCGTAAAGGAGGAACCGCTCGCGGCGCCTCTGGCGGGCACATCGGGCTTTGCCGAAACCTTTGCGGCCCGCGGGCCGTTCGATTCGCAAGGTCGGAGCCTGCGGCAGTTCGATCTGAAAACTCGGTTGCTGAAGTTTCCTTGCAGCTATTTGATTTACTCCGAAGCGTTCCTGAAACTTCCCCCCGCCGTCAAGCTACGGGTATACACACGGCTCGACGAAATCTTGACCGGACGTTCTCGCGCAGATAGCTTTGAGAAGCCCGCGGCGGCCGATTGCGCAGCGATTCGCGAAATTCTGTTGGAAACTCACCCCGAACTCGCCGCGGCCTGGCAGCCCAAAAGCGAGTAATGGAGCCGCCATGTCTCGCTTTCCTATGTTGTCGGCCGGTTGTCGATCGGTCGTTTTCGGCGCACTTTGGTGCGCCATCTTTTCATGGTTTACCCCTTCGATTACAAACGCCGAACAAAAGATGACGACGGTCGCCGGGGATGGTTCCACTTCGCTCGATACGGGCGTCGGACAGCCATTTGGCGTGGAGTTCGGGCCCGATGGCGCGCTTTACATTTGTGAAGTCCAGAATCATCGCCTGCTGCGACTCGATCCGCGGACAGGCCGGGTTACGACCGTCGCCGGTACGGGAGAAAAGGGATACTCGGGCGATGGCGGTCCGGCCGCCTCGGCCCGATTGAACGAGCCGTACGAGGTGCGTTTCGATCGCGAGGGCAATATTTTCTTCGTAGAAATGCAGAACCATCTTGTCCGCCGCATCGACGCGCAGTCCGGCGTCGTTTCCACGATCGCCGGGACCGGCGAGCCGGGATTCAGCGGCGATGGCGGCCCGGCAATTAACGCCCAGTTTTCGCGGCCACATAGTATCGCGCTCGATGGACGCGGCGGACTCTACGTGGCCGATATTGGCAACCATCGTATCCGTCGCGTCGACTTGAAATCGGGCACGATCGATACGATCGCCGGCAATGGCCAGCGCCAGTTGCCCCAAGCCGGCGGCGTCGCGCTCGGCGCGCCGGTGATTGGACCGCGCGCCTTGTTCGTTCACGACGACGCCCTCTGGGTTGCCTTGCGCGAGGGCCATAGTGTTTGGAAGATCGATCTAGGCGACGGTCGGTGGCACCACGTTGCTTGTAACGGGAAGCAGGGCTACTCCGGCGACGGCGGCGCGGCAGCCGCGGCTACGATGAACGGGCCCAAAGGAATCGCATTCGGTCCCGACGGACGCTTGTACGTGGTCGATACCGAAAATCAGGTGATTCGCGTCGTCGATATCGAGCAAGGTACGATCGACACCTTTGCCGGCAACAGCCAGCGCGGCTACGGCGGCGACGAAGGACCGGCGAAAGCCGCCAAAATGGACCGGCCGCATGGCATTTGCGTTGGCTCCGATGGCGCGGTTTACATTGGCGATACGAACAACCACCGTGTGCGACGCGTGGCGCCCTGATACGCTGGTTACGGGTCGCCCGCCTTCAAGTGAAAGTCGATGACCAGCGGCAGGTGGTCCGAGGCGCGGCGCGATTGTTTCGATTTCACGACGCGCACTTCCTTCACGTCGATGCCGCCTTTGACGAAGGCTTTATCCAACGCCCCCACGGGCAGCCAAGCGGGAAACGTGCGGTGGCGCGAAATCGGCGCGCTCGCCAATTGGTAACCGTGCCGCGCCAGGTCACCTTCGATGAGCGTGTTGCGCCAGTCGTTCGTGTCGCCGGCGATGAGCGTGGGTAGATGCGCCGCCTCGTCGTAGAGCCGATGCGCCAGGAGCTGTTCGATTTGCCAATGTCGTTCCGGTTCGGCGAGGCCGAGATGCAAGTTGATTAGCTGGAACGGCCCTTCCGGCGAATCGACCACTACCAGTTGCGCGCCGCGCGGTTTTTTCTCCTTCTTTCGCAACCCAATGTTGTGGTAGCTCGCAAAGGGCCAGCGCGAGAGCAGCAGATTGCCATAGCCGCCACGCTGATAATGCACATTCATCTGAAACAGGGTTTCGGCCGGCCGGAAGTACGTGGAAAAAAGCCGGGGCTGGTTGTGATTTTTGACCCGGGGCGCATGGCGAACCACTTCTTGCAAGCACATCAGATCGGGGTTTTCGTGCTCGATCACCTCGATAATGCGTTCAAAGCGATAGCGCCGATCGCGGCCACCAATCCCCTTGTGGATGTTGTAGGTCAAAAGTCGCATGGCAATCTGGCTGGTGTTGACGATTTCACCAGGCGCTGGCGCCGGGAAAACTCGGCGTCACCTCCTTTCTCCAGGTTATCGCGTCAGCGAGCGGCGGAAACCCCCGCCGCGCCACGATTTGCGT
>JAGQOS010000069.1 GCA_020427265.1 Planctomycetales bacterium | reverse complement strand
CGATTACTGCGCTCAATCGCAACCAGAAGACGCAACTGGTGCGGTTCTTGGGTGATGGCAGCGGCCAAGGCGTGCGCTGGGAGTTCCGCGGAGCATTGGCTAATCTCAATGCGGTGCAAGTGTGCGATCCGCGGCAACGCGATTAGTGCGTATTGAGAGCACGATCGCTATTCTTAGACGCGGAAGTTTGCGGACGAGCGGCGTTGCCTGCGTTACAAGTGGGATCGACTCGAAACCCGCTCTCGATTTCGCATGTTGCTGATAAAAGCCGGCGGATTGCGGGCTCGTACTACGATTGGCTTTCACGAAATTCGGAAAACATGGGGCGCGCGAACTCACCCGACGCAAGCCAATCGGGATGTAGCAGAGTCCAGAAGTCGCGAGCAAGGCCTTTGCGCACATAGGCATAGGGCAGCCAGCCATAGCCTCCGTCGCCCCAATCTTCGCCCCAGGAATTGCGAATTTGTAGGTAACCGCGTGTGAGACTGCGGCGGTTATCGTCGTAGCCGACGGCAATCACGGCGTGTCCTCCCTGTACGTGATCGAACAAGGGGCGAAAGGGAATGTCGCCGTCGCGCGAAATCGAACTCGGCGTTGAAAATCCGAAGACTACAGGAAATCCGGCCGCGAGCAAGGACCGCACCGAGTTGAGTGTATGCTCGCCGGAAGCATCCCAACGGTCGACGCGGCAATAGCGGATCCCACGATACGTATAGGCGTAGGAATAGAGAAACGAATCGGGAACTTGCGTCAACATGTCGGCCGAATAGGGCCAGTATTTTTCAGGTGGAATGCCATGGTTTCGAATGGCTTTCCACAGGAGTCGGAAGCTGACGCCAGCGCCACGTTCGGCAGCCGACATGCGCAGCGCCGTTTGGTACAAGAACATTCGCGAAGGGAAAATCGTCTTGCCGAAAGCGCGAACAAAGAAATACTGCAACAATCCGACGCAGGCATGGATGGTCGAGGTATTCAACCCGGCCTGATCATAGACCGGAGGAAAAAACTCGCGCAAATCGACGTCGGACGGCAAATTCTTCGCCGTCGCCGCTTCGCCGCCGAGTGTGTTCCATAGCTCGGAGATTTCTTCCGAGTCCACCGCGTAGTCGCGCGCGTCGGGGAGATCGGGGAGCCAGCCCTGCCCTTTGGTCATTGGCATGGTCATGGTCGAACCTGCGGTCTCTCGTGATTTTGGCGATACGCAATTTCGTCACTCATGAGTGCACGCACTGTCGACTGGGGCGGGACCGCGGTTTCGGGCTCAACTGGCTAGTAGCGGGCGATGAGCTTCCAACGGACGTGCCGGGCAATTATCGTCGCTCAGGTCGGTAACACGCGTGTAGCCGTATTGTTCGTGAAGATTGCCTACCATCGAGTCGATTTCCCGAAGTTGCGATGCCGAAAGGTTCGTGCGCCAACGTTGGTCGAGCGTGATTGTCGACGTATCGCTCAAACGCATCTTGTTGCCAACAATATGGCTTTCCAAACCGCGAAATTCGTCGATACGAACATCGGAATCCACGCCGCAGAACTCAAATAGACGACTCAAAACGCCTTGCGTGTCGGTGCACAGATCTTCATAGCGAATAAGCAGGCGTTTCTCTGGCGCAACGTGCCGTAGCTGCCGGCGAATATTGCGATTTCCCCGCAGCCATTGGGTGACCGCGCCGCGCAGCGTGTAGCCGCGTGCCATGAGCGAATTGGTGGCTCGCCGTACGTCGCGAATCAAATGGACGACTTTTAGGTCGACCTGGGAGAAGAGAGTTAGATATCGAATGGCCATGTGGTATTTGGCGGCATCGAAAAAGACACGCTTCCCGGTCACTCGCAGGATCGATCGGGCTAGCCGTTCATTTCGTTGGCCCAACTCGCGCATGGCCATCTGGTGTCCTGGCCACATGCGGAAGGCCCCGTCGCGAATTACTTCGAGCAAGTTCCCGCGCAGGCTTCCGGTTCGCAGTCGATGCATGGCGGGTGTCGAGCCAAGTTCGAAGCGCGTGCGGAAGTCGGTCGGGTCGAAGTCCGACCCTTGCGCTTGCATCTCGCGTGTGACTTTTTCCCAGAAGGCACACTCGCGAATTCGTTCGCCGCACGAGCAAAGGTACTCGTCGGGAACGACCTCCGGCGTGAGGCCGGTCATCTCACCGACACTCGCGATCTCAGGGTGGGCGTTCACAAGGAACGACAACAATGTGGACCCGGAATAGGGGAGCGATGACAAGTAAACGAAGGGTATCCGAGGCTGCATGCCGGCGCTGCTCCTGGAAGAAGTTGTGTGAGTTGTTTTCGGCGATTTTCCCACGATTTCGGCATATGCGAACCGTGAAGCTACTCGTTGGCCTCTTGTCGCGGAATTGTTCCCGGAAGAATACCGGAAGTCTGGTGAAGGTCTTTCACATTCCCTGAACATGCCGTTCTTCGGCCGTGCGTAGACCCCCAAAGGGCCCGTTTTCGGCCAATCGTCATCATCCGTAGGTCGCGAAATCTCGGCGCAAAGGTGTCGGTAGATCGTCACCAAAGCAACGGTATTCTTTCGCAACGAAACTTCGGAAAGTGTCGCTTCATGACAAAACGACGAACGGCCTGGGAGCCAATTTGTTCGTTTTGCCGGCCATGTTGTCGCACGCTGCTAAGAGCGTGCTGACAAGTTATTAGTACGGCGCGTTTTCGAATTTTAAGGGACCTTCACCGTGGCAAACCGACGACCAGCGTCCGACCCATTGCTCTCCACGATCGCACTTATATTCCAATACCCGCTGCGCTGGATGTTTCCGGCAGCGTGCATTGCGGGCGCCGCGGTGGCTTACGCCTATTACAAACAAGACGTGTGGGAAGCCTCGCAAGCCATGATGGTGCGCAGCGACGCCACCTCGAAGCAGAACGCCAGCGACGACTTCCGCAATATGGATGAGATGAAGCGAGTGGAGGAGACGATTCTCGAAGTCGCCATGTCGCGATCGGTAATCGAAGGTGTGCTTCGCGAAGTGGGGGCGCCGATTGGCTCCGAGACGCCCGCATCGGAATGGCCTGCCGATACCGATATCGAACAGTTACGCAAGCGTCTCGAAATCAAGCCGCCCAAGGGGGCTGAATTCGGCGCCACCGAGGTGATCTATCTCAAAGCCCAAGACCCGGTGCGCGATCGGGCAATTGATATTGTGACTTCACTTGAAAGCCACTTGCAGCGCGAGTTCAACAAGGTACGCCGCTCCCGGGCGGCTCAAACGATTTCTGAATTGGAAACGAAAGTCAAGTTGGCTGAAGAGGAGTTGGCGGTAACGAGTAAGACGCTGCAGCGCATTGAAGAAGAAGCCGGCGAAAACGTGCTGCTGCTGCGGATGCTCGAACGATCGACCACCGGGCAAATCGACGTGATCAACGGAATCGCCGTTATTCAGGCCAAGTTGCGGGACATCCGTGAGCAAGAGAGCGTTAGCGACGAGTTGCTGGCCCAACTGCGCAAGGCGCAGGAAAATCCGGATCAACCCCTTGCCACGCCTGCCGTCATGCTCAGCAATTTGCCGGAACTCGCCCGTATGAAGCAGGCGCTTACCGACTTGCAAGTACGGGCCGCGACGATGAGTGGTACGGGAACGATTCCGCTGCCTTTGATTCAAGAAGCTCGCGACGAAGAAGAAGCGGTGCGCCAAGAAATGCACAAAGAGCTTGGCCCCGCGATTCATAGTGTCGAGTCTGACTTGCGATTGACCCGCCAGCGGCGCGAAGCCCTGGAAGAAGAACGCGACGACTTGCGTGAGCGTTTGCGGCTTGCTGCCGCACAGCGCGCCGAATATTCGAACGCGTTGAGCCTAACGACATACGCCCAGGACTTCACCGCCGATGCGCATCGGCAATTGATCGACGCTCGCGGCCGCCAAGGTGCGATGGAGAATTCGAGCCTCATTCACGCACTGGGAGAGCCAGAAACCGGGACATCGCCGGTGGGTCTTGGTTTTGTCCAGGTGATTGTCGCCGGTGTGGTCGGAGGGTTGGCCATCGGATTTGGTTTCCTCTTCCTAACGGCGGCGCCCGCGCTGCCGTTGGCCGACGATACGCCTTCGTTCAGTTCCGAGCGACGCACGTACGGACCGCCCCGCGTTGCGGCGACCGGTGGTGCGCCCCGCGAAGAGGTGTTCGCGACCTAACCTGGCTGTCGCGCCCACCCGCGAACCTGCCGCGACAAGAAAGGAAGGACGTCTTTCTATCGCATGTTGCTTCCCGCCCCAATTACGCCTTCCTTTACCGAGTGCTGTTTTGACGTTTGTGCTGCTAATCGCGTTGCTAGCTGTCCTCGTCTGGGGAACGATCTTCGTGTGCCGTGGCTCCATGCTCATGGGATGCGCGGTCTACCTGCCGGTGGCCGTGTGTTGCGGCCCCGAGTTTTTCAAGATGAGCGTCGGCCCGCTACCGGTCACCGTGGACCGACTCTTTGTGATGGCGCTTTTCGGCGCGTATTTAATTCAGCGCCGATGGGGATTTACCGACCCCAAGCCAATGTGTCGCGCCGATGGGTTTCTGTTCGCCTTGCTGCTATGGCTCACGATTAGCACGTTCACGCACGACTTCACGCGCACGTTCAAAGGCACCGCGCCGGCCTACTACCGGCTATTCGCCGGGTATCTGTTGCCGGCACTAGCGTACTGGATTGCACGTCAGTCGAGTCTCACCGAACGTGGCTTGCAGTTGTTTCATCTTTGTTTGGCGCTCTTTGGCGGTTATCTGGCATTCACCGGACTCTGCGAAATCACAAAGACCTGGCCGCTCGTGTTTCCCCGCTATATCGCCGATCCCAATGTCGGCATCCACTTTGGCCGGGCACGCGGTCCGATGCTCTCGGCCGTAAGTTACGGATTATTCGTCGCCGTCTGCCTCTTCTCGCTTTGGGCCTGGTCGCAAGGACGTGGGCGTTTGGGGCGAGCGGCGCTGCTATTTGGCATGCCACCGCTGCTGGCCGCTCTCTACTTCTGCTACACGCGCAGCGTGTGGATTGGAGTGATCGCTGCGTTTGTTCTGCTCGCTCTCGTAACGCTCGGTGGCGCCAAACGCGGCGTGGTGATTGGCGCGGTGGTTGCAGGGTGCCTGCTTGCGGGCAGCGGCCTGTCGGATTCGATTGTCGGACTGAAACGTGACTTGTCCGCGAGTCAGTCGCGGCACTCCACGATGATGCGGGCGAGCTTCGCCTATATCTCATACCAAATGTTTCTCGATCGGCCCTTGCAAGGATTCGGGTTTGGGCAGTTTCCAATCGAGAAACTCGCCTATCTTTCCGACCGCAATGTCGACTTGAACCTCGAAGCCACGCGCCGTCACGTGCATCACAGTACGTTTCTGAGTCTATTGACCGAAGTCGGTGCGATTGGGCTCGGGCTCTTTCTATGTGTTAATGCAGTGTGGGCGGCAACTGCCTTCAAGCTGCTTCGCAATCCCAATGCTCCGGTCACGGCGAGAAGGCATGCCGCCTTGTTGATCGTCGCTATGGGGATCTATTTCTCACAACTTGCGTTCCACGACTTGACCTACAAGCCGCAGGCGAACGTTTTGATCTTTCTGCTCGCCGGAATCACGGTTGGTTTGTCGGCGCAGTATTCGCCGTTTGGCGCCACGTCGCCTGCTATGCTCTGGCAAGCGAATAGTGGCGGCGTGAAATCCGGCGAACGTCGCGGTGTGTGGCAGCCGAGTAGCGAACTTCCTTGGGAGGGCGCGTAAGCATGCTCGTTTCCCAGGAAAGCGTTAGGCCACTCAGTGCAAATCGCGAAGGCCAACGGCCACAAGCTTCCGGCAAATCAGCGCCTCGTGCGGCACAGCGTGCTTGTGATCTCGTGGGGGCTAGTGTGGCGATTGCAGTTCTGGCGCCCGTGATGCTATTTGTTTGGGTGGTCCTGACGATGGCCACGCGCGGCAGAGCACTGGTGCGTCAAACGCACTGCGGCGAGGGCGGCAGGCTCTATCAGGCGGTTAAATTCCGAACGGAAACTTCCGCCGACGGACGCGGCTACGGATCGCGCGTCACGTGGTTGGGATCGCTATTGCGCCTGACGAGTTTAGATCAGACGCCCCAGCTTTGGAACGTCTTAAAGGGCGATATGTCGCTCGTGGGGCCGCGATCTCGATGTGTCGACAATCGCGAACCCGCGGAGCACACAGAGCTGCGTCCACGAGAGCCGGCAAGCCTGTCATCGAAACCCGGCCTGATCTGCGATCGCGACTCCGGCGGGGCACGGCAGACCAGCTCCTTCTTCTCGCCAATCAAGGCGGAGCGATTCGATGTGCGGCTCGAGCCCGGCGCGGGAACGCTCACAGCAACCTGTGCCTCTCCTTGGTCGCTTCCCTTCCTGTGGACGATCCGACGGCAGGCGGATTTACGAAGTAGCAACAAAAGTAGCCGTTTCCAGTGATGTTCGTACGACAGCAACCATGACACCTCAACCAGGATTATCGCGATGAAAATGGATGCGACTCAAGACAATCTACTTGATCAGCAAAACGCCCAGCAGTCAGCCGTTGGCGTCGAGACGGTTGTCGAAGTGGCCGCTGATACCACGGTTTCGCTTGGCGACGCTGTGTCGGGTCCCAGTTCCCTACACTACGACACGAAACCCGCAGCGGTACACGCCCAGGCCGGCCTGACACCCGCGTTTCTAACGCCCGCGGCTACGTCGCGGTGGTACGACATCCTCAAGCGTTCGATCGATATTGCCGGCAGCTTGCTGCTGATCTTTCTCTTGGCCCCGGTCCTGTTTGTGTCCTGGGTAATTCTCGCCTTGTCGCCGTCGGGGCAGCCATTGTTTCGACAAACGCGCGTGGGGCGTGGGGGAAAAGAGTTCGATATGTACAAGTTTCGCTCCATGGTGCCCAACGCCGGCGAACTTCAGCATCTCGTTGAGAACGAACAAGAGGGACCCATCTTCAAGAACAAGAGCGATCCGCGAATTACTGCCTTCGGTCGGTTCTTACGCAGCACGAGCATCGATGAAATGCCGCAACTTTTTAACGTCCTGTGGGGCGATATGTCGCTTGTTGGGCCACGTCCTCCCGTGCCGCAAGAAGTGGCGGAATACGAACCGTGGCAGCACTACCGGCTGGCCGTCACTCCGGGCCTGACCTGCCTGTGGCAAGTCAGCGGACGGAGCGAAATCGGCTTCGACGATTGGATGCGCATGGACCTGTGGTACGTGAATTACCGCAATATCTATGTCGACCTCGTGTTCCTCCTGCGCACGCCCTGGTGCGTATTGCGCTGCCGCGGCGCTTATTGAGCAACCTCCCGATTCCTCGTTTGTGAAACCCGATGAAATCCTGAGCTTCAAGTCATGAGCATAGCCACCGCTGAAGTTTCCACTGATCGCAATACGTCCACGGGCGTTCCGCCGCGCAGTAACGACCTGGTTAAGGTGCTGCACGTCATCAATGGTGAAGATTACGGCGGCGCGGAACGGGTCCAAGACTTGCTCGCGCTGCGATTGCCTGAATTCGGCTACGAAATCTCGTTTGTCTGTATCAAGCCCGATCGCTTCGAGCGTGTTCGCCAATGCCAGGCAACCGACCTCGTCAAGTTTCCGATGGGCTCTCGCCTCGACATTTCGCCGGTGCGGCGTGTGGCTCGTATGGCTCGCCAGGGCGGCTATGCGATAATCCACACACATTCGCCGCGAACGCTGCTCATTGGACGCCCGGCTGCGGCGTTGGCGGGCGTGCCAGTTGTGCACCATGTACAGTGCCCGGCGATTGCCGATGGCAGCCGCCGCTGGCTCAATCAGTTCAATGCCGTGCTCGAACGGGGCTTGCTTTCGGGCGTACGCGAGATCCTGCCGGTATCGCATTCGTTGGGCGAGTATTTGTCGCGCATGCGGATTTCGAACGGCCGCTGGACGGTGATCCCCAATGCAGTTCCGGTTCGAGGCCCCTTGCCCGAGCGGCCACGCCCGACCGATCCGTGGACGATTGGAATTTGCGCGCTGTTCCGTCCGCGCAAAGGCATCGCCGTGCTGATGGAAGCGTTGGCCAAGCTCAAGATTGGCGGCCTCAAGTTTCGGTTGCGCGCCGTGGGGTATTTCACGGAGCCGGACTACGAGCGCCAGATCAAGGAAATGGCCAGTCGGTTTGGGCTCGATGACCTGATCGATTGGCGCGGCTTCAGCGACAACGTGTACGACGAGCTGGCCGAAATGGACATCTTCACGCTGCCAAGTCTACAGGGCGAAGGATTGCCGCTAGCCATCCTCGAAGCGATGGCCGCGGGAGTGCCGGTGGTTAGCACCGACGTGGAAGGCACACCCGAAGCGGTGCGCAACGGCATCGATGGCGTGATCTGTAAGCCGGGCGACGCCGACGACTTGGCGGCCGGCTTCGCCCGGATCATGCGCGGCGAGCTCGACTGGCAAGCGTTGCGCGAGTCGGCGCATGCTCGGCAAGCAGAGCACTACTCCGATACGAAATTGGCGCACGACGTTGCCGCTGTTTACGACCGGGCGCTAGGGAAGACACCTCGAACCGACAACTCTGTAAGACACATCCCCAGGTGATCACGTGATTCAGGCAAAATCCATCGACTGGCCGCGCAAACGCGATTTGCTCGGCGTTCATTTGAGTGAAGTCACCTACGATCGGGTGCTCGATACGCTGGTCGAAGCAGCGCGTCATCGTCGGCCGGCCATCGCATCATTCTTTGCGGTGCATGCCGTGGTAACGCATGGCCGCGATTCGAAACTGCGACAGATGGTCAATCGCTTCGATATGATCGCTCCCGACGGTATGCCGGTGCGCTGGGCCATGAACCTGTTGTATCGGGCGAGGCTGCCGTCGAATGTGCGCGGCACGGGCACCATGCTCCTGATGTGCGAGCGGGCGGCACGCGAAGGAATGTCGATTTACCTTTACGGCGGTACACCCGAGACAATCGAGATCTTGCAAGAGAATCTGCTCCGTGCCTATCCCGGATTGAAGATCGCCGGTGCGGAGTCTCCGCCGTTCCGCAAGCTGACGGAGGAAGAAGACGCGGAAGTCGTCCGCCGCATCAACGACAGCGGAGCGCATTTTCTGTTCATCGGGCTGGGGTGTCCGAAACAGGATATTTTCGCGTCGGAACACCAAGATTCGATTCATGCCGTGCAACTCTGTGTTGGAGCGGCGTTCGATTTTCATGCGGGCAAAACCCGCGAAGCGCCGCACTGGATGCAGCGCTCAGGTCTGGAATGGTTTTATCGGCTCTGCCAGGAACCTCGCCGATTGTGGAAGCGGTACCTGGTAACCAACACGCAGTTTGTTCAGATGGTCGCCCGACAAGGTTTGGGCATGTTATTTACTCGATCACGAGGGGAATCTTCGAATGGCTGAGAAGCAGATTCTAGTTGCTGGCGCTGGTGGGTTCATCGGCGGCCATTTAGTCGCCGACTTGCTTCGGCGCGGCTTTACGAATATTCGTGCCGTGGACATCAAGCCGCTCGACGAGTGGTATCAAGTTCACGACGTGAACAACATCGTCGCCGATCTTCGCGATCTCGCCGCCTGCCACACGGCCTGCGACGGAGCGACCGAAGTTTACAACTTGGCCTGCGATATGGGCGGCATGGGCTTCATCGAGAACAATCGCGCCCTCTGCATGATTTCGGTGCTCATCAACACGCACTTGCTAATCGCCGCCCGCGATGCCGGCGTGGATCGCTACTTCTACGCCAGTTCGGCGTGCGTTTACAACGCCGACAAGCAAGTGAATGCCGACGTCGTAGCTCTGAAGGAAGAAGATGCCTACCCGGCTATGCCCGAAGACGGCTATGGCTGGGAGAAGCTTTTTTCCGAGCGTATGTGTCGCCACTTCCGCGAAGATTTCGGTCTCACGACGCGCGTCGCCCGCTTCCACAACGTGTACGGCCCGCACGGAACGTGGGACGGCGGTCGCGAAAAGGCTCCGGCAGCGATGTGCCGCAAAGTGATCCACGCCAAGGAAACCGGCGATCTGCAGATGGAAATCTGGGGCGACGGCAAGCAGACCCGTAGCTTCATGTACATCGACGATTGCTTGGAAGGCATTCGCAAGATCATGGCCAGCGATATTGAAGAGCCGATCAACCTCGGTTCAAACGAGTTGGTCACGATCAATGGTTTAGTCGACATCGTCGAGGACATTGCCGGTGTCGAGCTCCAACGCAGTTACAACCTCGATGCTCCCAAGGGCGTGAACGGCCGCAATAGCGACAACACGAAGATCCAGGAGTATCTCGGTTGGGAACCGGGCATTCGCTTGCGCGATGGCATGGCCAAGACCTACGCCTGGATTCATGGCGAATACCTGGCCCGTGCCGAACAAGAAGCACCGGCAGCGGTTTAACGAAAGGAACGCGGCCTCAGTCGCGCGCGGAGGAAGACATGAATCCCGTCAAGCACTTACTTGCTTACGGCTATTTCTACGGCACACTGCCCGGACGGCGCTGGAGCGATTCCCGCGCCGTTCGGTCGGGCCGCGCGCACTGGGCGATACCAACGTTTCACCGTGTCGCCGACGATGCGGCGAACGCCTGGACGACGCCGACGGCTGACTTTCTACGCGTATTGTCCTGGCTGCAACACAATTTTGATTTGGTCTCGCTCGACGAGGGAAGACGGCGCATGCAGCAAGGCGATATGCCTCGTACGTGTGTCAGCATCACGTTCGACGACGGCTACGCCGTCAACAGTGAAGTCGCGCTGCCACGCTTGATTGATGAAAACATTCCGGTCACGTACTTCGTAACCGTCGATGCGGTGCTCCGCGGTACGCTATTCCCACACGATGTGGAAATGGGAAACCGCTTCCCCGCGAACACGATCGAGCAGTTGCGCGAACTAGCCGATGCAGGCGTTGAGATCGGCGCTCATACGCGCACGCACGCCGATCTCGGCGCTATTCGCGAGCGGGCTCAACTGATTGACGAAATTGTAACGGCGCGAAAGGAACTCGAAGACGCCCTCGGACGCGCCGTGCGTTACTTCGCTTGGCCATTCGGCGATTATCGAAATTTTACGGCCGAAGGTCTCGCGATCGCCCGCGAGGCCGGCTACGAGGCCGTGTGCTCGTGCTACGGCGGATACAACTTCGCCGGCGACGATGGATTCCATTTGCAGCGACGCGGTGTCGATGGCGAATTGGTCCGTATGAAGAACTGGATTATGCGCGATCCGTTCCGCAAACGGCGCGTGCGTCGATGGACGGGACGTGAAACGCTGGACCCTCGTCTGTCGGCAGCTTCTTGACAATGCGCTTATACATGATTTCCGAATGACATCCCACTTACCCCGACAACATGACGCCAGTCGCCACGCCACCGCCAGTCGCCACGCCACCGCCAGAAGCCACGCCCAGCGTAGCCACGCCCGCTGCGCGGAAGGCGGTGCGTACCGACACATTGCTCGGGGGAGCAGCGTTTCTGCTTGGCTTGACACTGTTGCAGCGTGTCGTTGGCCTAGGCCGCAGCACGTTGTTTTGCGGCATGCTTTCGCCCACCGAATTGGGGCAGTGGGAGTTGGCTTACAGCTTCTTGCTGCTCATGACACCGATTGCGGCGCTCGGGTTACCCGCATCGCTCGGACGCTACGCCGAGTTCTACCGCCGGCGCCAGCAGCTTCGCTCCTATGTTCGTGCGACTGTCGTGGCGACGCTCATTTCGGGCACGCTGCTGTCGGCAGCGATGCTCGTATTCCGCGACTTGTTCGCCCGCTGGGTTTTCGGCAGCGCAGAGTTTTCGCATTTGATTACTTGGATGGCGTTTGCAGCCTGGGCCATGGCCGTTATGGCATTGGTCGCCAAGTTCTTCACGGCGATGCGATTGCAACGTTATGCGTCGCTTGTGAACTTCCTCTACAGCATCGCTTTTGCGACCGTTGGCGTGGTGTTGCTGGCAACCTGGCAAACCGCTGCGGTAAGCGTGATTGCAGCTCATCTTGTGGCGGTCGTCGCGTCCTGCTTGTTGGCGTCGAGTTGGATTCGAAGATATGCCGACGCCATGGCGCCCGACGTCAGCCCTGCAGCTCCCAAGGAGTTGTGGGCCAAGGTCGCACCGTTCGCGCTGGGAATTTGGGTCTCGAACGGGCTGGGGAACGTGCTATCACTCGTCGACCGTTACATGATCGTTCATTACTCGGGCGAGTCGCCCAACGACGCGCTGGCGCTGGTGGGGCAGTATCACGGTGCTCGCATCGTTCCGACCATGATGATGCAGGTCGCCATCATGTCGGCCGGCATGTTCTTGCCGTATTTAAGTCGCGACTGGGAGTCGGGTCACAAGCGGCGTGTCGGCGAGCAACTCGATTTTTACATCCGCCTCTGCTCGCTGGGGTATTTCGCCGTTGCCACAGGATTTCTAGTTGTGGGGCCATGGCTCTATGGAGTCGCCTTTGGCGACAAGTTCGGGCCGGGATTGGTCATCCTGGGCCTCGCACTCGCGCAAGCGTCGCTCTACGGAGTGCTCTGCGTGGGCAAACTGTATCTATGGTGCATGGAACGCGTGTGGCTGGTGAGCTTCGCCATGGTGGCCTCGATCGGCGCCAATATCGCCCTAAATCTGTGGCTGCTTCCCCGCTATGGCCTATACGGTGCCGCGCTATCGAGCGCTGCGGCCATGCTGCTCATGGTTGCCGCGATTCAAGGAGTATCGGCCATCTGTGGCGTCAGATATCGCCGTGCAACCTGGGCATTGGCTGGCGCGCCGCTGGTGTTGGCCGCCGGAGCCTATGCCGCCGCGACGTTGCTCGCCGTGTTTGCGGTGCTCGTCTTCGCTACGACGTTCGTCTTCGATCAGGAAGAGAAGCAAAAGATGTCGCAGGCCCTGCAGCGTGCGGCTTCGCGATGGAATTGGAACCGCTGACAAACCCTGGACACGCGTGCCGCTAATCACGCAGGAACAACTCGCATGTTTTTTCCACGCCCGTTTATTCACCGAACTCCTCGTAGCCATTTGAAGGCGATGTTTGTCATCACTTCGCTCGGTTATGGCGGCGCGGAGACGTTGCTTCTAAACCTGATGCGACGACTCGATCGCAGCCGTTTTTCACCGGAATTGTGCTGTCTAAAGTCGTTAGGGCCTTTGGGCGAAGAAGCGGCCCGCGAAATTCCCGCCCATGCCTACGGAATGAAAAGCAAGTACGACGTGGGAGTATTGAAGTGGCTGACCCAGTTGCTCGGCGAACGCGACATCGACGCTCTTGTTACCGTCGGCGCCGGCGACAAGATGTTTTGGGGCCGACTGGCCGCCTGGAAAGCGAACACGCCGGTGATCGCTTCGGCGCTGCATACCACGAGTTGGCCCGACTGCGTCGGGTTTCTGAATCGCCGCCTCACTCCGCTGAACGATGCGTTTATCGGCGTGGCGCCATCGCATGGGCGGCATCTGATCGAGGTCGAGAAGTTTCCGGAACACAAAGTGTTCGTCATTCCCAATGGCGTCGATACCGAAATCTTCGCTCCCGATGAAGTGAGCAGCAAACTGCGAGACGAACTGAAGCTGCCGAGCGGCGCTCCAGTGGCCGGGATTGTCGCCCGACTGGGCGAGGAGAAGAACCACGAATTGTTCCTGCGCATGGCTTCGCGCGTTGTTCAGACGGCAAGTAACGCGCAGTTTCTCATTGTGGGCGACGGACCACTTCGCTCGCAATTGGAATCACGCACCCGAGAGCTATCACTCGCCGACAACGTGCAATTCCTTGGCGCTCGTCCCGATGTGCCGGAACTGCTACGTGCGCTCGATGTCTTTGTTCTCACTTCGAAGATGGAGGCGAATCCCGTTTCGATCCTAGAGGCAATGGCTTCCGGCAAACCGGTGGTCGCCACGCGTGTGGGTTCGGTGCCTGAAACCGTAAAAGACGGTCAGACTGGATACCTCGTCTCTTCGGGAGACGAGGACGCTTTGACCAATCGTGTAACGGAACTACTGCTCAACACCGACCGCGCTCAGCAATTTGGCCAGGCGGCTCGCAAACGTGTGGTCGACAACTGGTCCCTTTCGGGCATGGTCTCCGGCTACGAAGAACTCCTCGGCTCGCTATATCGCATGCGCATGGGGCTTAGCCTCCGTCCTCCCAGAAATAATGACCTGACGTTGGCGGAAACCGGTAGCTTCGACGCGCTTGCAGCTTATGAGGCCGCTGCGCCCATGGAAACGGGGGCGTAACGTGGGACAGACAAACGACATACCGAACAAAGCAATCGTTCTCGGCGGGCGGCGCGATCCGCGCGGCGCCGAGACCGATCGGCTATTCACTTTTGAGCGAGCGCTGATCGCCGAACTGGATCTGAATACGGGCCACGCGCACCTGTGCCACGAGTACGTCAGTCCGCGAGACGTCTGCCACGAATCGGCGCCGAGTGTCCTCTTCAAGGCGGGAACGCTGGTTGGCGATACGCTTTACACGTGCACGGAAACCGAGGTGCTCTGGTATCGCTTGCCTGGTTTCTCGCTCGCAGGTCGGATCTCGCTACCGTGGATGAACGATGTACACCATGTCTTGCCGCTCGGCGACAACGGCTTGCTGGTCGCCAGCACAGGTCTGGACATGATCGTTCACATGACGAACCAAGGCGATGTGATGCGTGAATGGGACGTGTGCGGCGAGCCCCTCTGGGCCCGTTTCTCTCGCGACGTCGACTATCGCAAACAAACCGTTCCCAAACCACGCCACGCTCACCCGAATTACATTTTTCTGCTTGACGGCGAAATCTGGGCCACGCGATGCCGCCAGCGCGATGCCGTGTGCCTGACAGCCGACCAAGCGCCGATTGAGCTTGGCGGAGCACTCATTCACGACGGCGTGCGGCAAGGTAACCGTCTGTATTTTACGCGAGTCGATGGGCATCTTGCTGTCGTCGATGCCGAAAAGAGAGCGATGGCTGCGGATTACAACCTCAGCCAGTTCTACCCCGGCCGTCGGCCCGTGGGTTGGTGCCGTGGCGTGGCGCCGCTCGATGAGCAGCGCGCGCTGGTTGGCTTTACTCGACTGCGACCGACACTCAATGCCAGCAGTCTAGGGTG
>JAGQOS010000699.1 GCA_020427265.1 Planctomycetales bacterium | reverse complement strand
AATTGCCGCATGCGGAACACGTTGCGCCAGCATCAGGGCAAGCAATCCGGTCCCCGTACCCACGTCCAGGACGGCTGTCACGCCCTGCGTCGGAGCCCATGTGCCAAGCAGCACACCATCGGTCCCAACCTTCATCGCGCAGCGATCCTGACAAACAGTAAACTGTTTGAAACGAAATTGAGTCGTCATGGGAGGGACAGTCATTAACTACGCTATAATCGGGCGGATGACTTCACCGTGCACGTCGGTCAGGCGGAAGTCGCGGCCCGCGTAGCGATACGTCATACGCTGATGGTCGTATCCCATCAGATGCAGGATCGTCGCATGCAGGTCGTGTATGGAAACCGGGTTCTCCACCGCACGAAACCCAAAGTCGTCGGTGGCTCCGTATATAGTCCCCTGCTTAATACCTCCGCCGGCCATCCACAATGAAAAACCCCAGTGGTTGTGGTCACGGCCCTGACTGGCCCCCGAACCATCCTGCCCCATTTCAACCGATGGAGTCCGACCAAATTCGCCGGTACACAGGATC
>JAGQOS010000698.1 GCA_020427265.1 Planctomycetales bacterium | reverse complement strand
TTGCGAATCAGTTCGCAAGCCACGCGGTTGATTTCCATCGACCGCTGCTGGGTTCCCACTTGCAGAACGCGGTTGTTCTCCCGCACGGCGTTGACGAGTGCGCGGCCTTCGTTCAGGTAAAGCGTTAGCGGCTTCTCTGCGTAGATGTCCTTTCCGGCTTGCGCGGCATGGATGCAGGGCAGAACTCGCTGGAACTCGCCGGTGCCCACGATCACTGCGTCGATGTCCTGGCGATCGAGCAGTTCGCGATAGTCCTGATAGACGGGCCAGTCTCCACCGGCTTTGTTCTTGAAGTCTTCTGCGCGAGGAAGATTGCAATCGCACAGCGCCACAATCTCGGCCGACTCGGGCAACTGCTCCAACAACAGGCTGGCTCGTCCGCCGACCCCAATCGCGCCGACGGTGATGCGATCGTTGGGGGCCGTCTCACCTGGGGCCGCCAGCGCGCTGCGGGAGATAATCGTCGGGGCGGCGATGGCCCCCGCGGCCAGAGAGCTTGCCGTCTTCAAGAACTCACGGCGATTGGATTGTG
>JAGQOS010000697.1 GCA_020427265.1 Planctomycetales bacterium | reverse complement strand
GGCGGTGCTCATGAAAAACAACTCGATGCAATGTTATTTGGATCCGTACCCTGCTATTCTACGTAACGTCGGAGATTTTCGCTACTTGCTGTCACGAGACAACGACTTACGTCGTTTGCACGCAGGCTGGCAGCCTACGCTACGATTCCAGCAGAAAGAGTGATCCGAATGTCGCGCGTTATTCCCATCGCCTTGTTGACCGGACTGATCCTCGCCGCAAGCCTGGAGAGCGCTGAACCGAAGCCGAATATCATTCTCATCATGGCGGATGATATGGGGTACTCGGATATCGGTTGCTACGGCGGCGACATCCAGACGCCGCATCTCGATCGCATGGCGGCCGAAGGCTTGCGGTTTACGCATTTCTACAACAATGCCAAATGCACAACGACGCGCGCCTCACTCCTGTCGGGCATGTATCCGCGCGGCAACGGCAGTTCAATTCCGCAGAACGTTCCGACGATCGGCGAAGTATTGCACGAAGCCGGGTATCAAACCGCCTTGAGCGGTAAGTGGCACCTGGGCTCGAACGCACCT
>JAGQOS010000696.1 GCA_020427265.1 Planctomycetales bacterium | reverse complement strand
CTCCCTGCAGAAAACACCGGGCCCACTAGCACGTTGAACATCACGACATACGAGATGTACCACCCAGCCAGCTCGGGTCGGAAGTACAGGAAGAATCCCATCATGGGAATTGCAACCAACATGCTCACCTGAATAACGACCCTGAGCATGAGGGTTCCCTGGGCGAACAGTTCGCTGTGCATTTCCTTGTCGTACATGGGGTTCTGCCCGTCTTCGAGCAGATCGGTACGCTTGGCGGGAGCAAACAGCCGGTCGGGGAACTTGTCGCGCTGGATAACCAATCCCACGGCTTCCTGCATTTCACGCTGCTCGTCGACCACATCCTTCCCTTCGCTGCCCACATCGGGCGGGTGAAGTAAACGTCGGGCCGTAACCATGAACAAGGGCACGCAAACCAGGATCGTCATGATCGGCAGCACGAAGAATGCCAACCACAGACGAGCCGAGGTCGGAGCGGTGCCGAGTTGATACCAGGTGGTAGCTCCCACAATCGCTAACGGAAGGATCAGCATGTAGGAAACCACAAGGGCGGCCGAAG
>JAGQOS010000695.1 GCA_020427265.1 Planctomycetales bacterium | reverse complement strand
CTGTACGGCGACGACGGCGACGACCGGCTCCACGGCGAAGAAGGCCACGATCACACCGAGAGCGGCGAAAACGAGAGCAGCAACGACGATCACGGCGGCGACGACGACGAGAACGACGACCAACATGTCGGCGAGCGCGACGACTAGTTCGAGTCGAACTTAACTGGTGCGTTTCCGGCGACGTTTTTGCGAGTATTTCCCGACGAAACGACGCTACACTTTCGTTGGATGCGCTCTAACGCCGCGTCAACGCGCCCCAATCGGCATCGTATTTCTGCTGGCAAGCCACGCACTCCGCTTCGAGCCCCAACAGGGCGGCCCGGTGCGTGTTGCTCGCCTGGCACTCGGGGCATGTCGTTGCGAAATCGTACTGTTCGAGGTCGAGCGCATCGAAGACGCCCGAGGGGATGTCTGGAAACGTCAGATCGTCGGGGTAAAAGTTCGTGAGTAATTCGTGCGTGATCGGCGTGACCATCGCAATGCGATGCGCCAAGCGCCGAATCGCCCGCTCGAATACGTTGCGCGCCAGGCGGCCGTTG
>JAGQOS010000694.1 GCA_020427265.1 Planctomycetales bacterium | reverse complement strand
CACCCGCGTGGCGCTGCGAAAGGGATCCCTGGTGGTGAATTCTTCGCAGGGGGGCGGGAGTAAGGATACCTGGGTGTTGGAGTGATGCTGATGCTTGATGCTGGAGACTGGATGCTGCCACGCCGTCGCTCTTGGGAGCTATGGCGGACGGAGGATTCTGGAGACTGCCACGCCGCGGCGTGCTGGAGACTGGATACTGGAGACTGGAGACTGGAGACTGGAGACTGGATGCTGGATGCTGGATGCTGGATGTGCTGCGATTGAGACTGTTTTCAGCATTTTGTGTCAACCGGATTTTTAGCACGCGCAGCGTAGTGAAAATCAAAAACTTGGCGTCTTTGCGTCTTTGCGCGAAAACACTATTTTGAACAGTCTCTTCCAATTGCACAACGGCGCAATTGCAATGAAAAACTGATGTGAACTGATGTGCCTGATCCCGCCTTGCGGGAAATAAAGCCGAACCTGAATGGTTGGGCAATTGTAAGGGCCTTATGTTTCAAAATCCGGCTTCGTCCCTGACAGGGTCAAACCGGAGCGCACAGGT
>JAGQOS010000693.1 GCA_020427265.1 Planctomycetales bacterium | reverse complement strand
CCAGCCCCCAGTCCGCCTCCACGGCAATGTTCATTGCACGCATCGCCGCCGCGAGACGATCGCGGTCACCGGCAACGTCCGCGTCGACTCCAGCCAGCGCCACCAGCGATTCCGCCATCGTCATGCGCGTGAACGGCCGGCCGAAATCGAGTTCACTGTCCTGGAAGGTAATCACTTCCGCGCCGCACAAGGTGCGCACCAGGTGACGCAGCAGTTCCTCCGTGAGGGCGATCAGGTCGTTGTAGTCCGCATACGCCTGGTAGAACTCGAGCATCGTGAACTCGGGATTGTGCCGCGTGGACAAGCCTTCGTTGCGAAAACTGCGGTTGATCTCGTAGACGCGCTCGAGTCCGCCCACGATCAGGCGCTTGAGATACAGCTCCGGTGCGATCCGCAGGAACATGTCCATATCGAGCGCGTTGTGGTGCGTCCTGAAGGGCCGCGCCACGGCACCGCCCGGAATGGGCTGCATCATGGGTGTCTCGACCTCGAGAAAGTCCATCGCGTCGAGAAAATCGCGCAGGTAGCGCACGATGCGGGTGCGCGT
>JAGQOS010000692.1 GCA_020427265.1 Planctomycetales bacterium | reverse complement strand
AGTTGCGTGGTGCCGTCCACATCGCTGAAGAATCGCAAGAACACTTCGCCGTCCCGATCGAGCCGGCGAACGATCTCCTGCTGCCGCCGCTGCCAGTTGCTGGCTTCGACGAACTCCTGCAATACGTCCTGCGCCTGGGCGAGCACCTCGTCGGAGACTTCGCGTCCTTTCTTCGCAACGGCCCGATAGCTGTGCCCCGGGCCGACAATGTAACTGATGCGGTTCTCGTGCCCGTTGATGGCGAACTCGTTCGTCGCGGCCAGGTGCCGGCACTGCTGCAACACCAGGCGGAGTTGCTGTTCATTCTCCAGCGGCGAATCGAAACCCGAGCGGCCGCCCGTGGTTCCCACCTTCAGCCACCGCGTGCCATCGCCATCGAACAACGGCTCGGCCGGATCGACGAAGGTATCCCACAACGCGTCGTACGCCTCGCTCAACCGCCGATGCAACGTATCCAGCGGCCCCGTCTCAGTTCCAAGGTTGTTATTCCCACCCATCTGTCGCCCCCCGTAATGTTCGTCTCACACGTAGTCATGCATCCCCGTGCA
>JAGQOS010000691.1 GCA_020427265.1 Planctomycetales bacterium | reverse complement strand
CGGTCGGTGCTTGCACGTGTGCATCCGGCAGCCAACTGTGGAAGGGCCACAGCGGCACTTTGATGGCGAAGGCAATGAAGAAGCCCAGGAACAGATACGACTGCGTGCTGAACAAGCCGTCAAAGGGGAAGGTCAGCGCGCCGCTCTGAACCGCGGAGACGATTTCCGGGATGGCGAACGTACCGGCCTCGTTGCCCACATACAGAATGGCGAGCAGCATCAGCACCGAGCCAGCGAGCGTGTAAAGGAAGAACTTCACCGCTGCGTAGACACGATTTTCCGCACCCCAGATGCCGATCAAGAAGTACATCGGCACGAGCGTGATTTCGAAGAAGATGTAAAAGACAATCAAGTCCTGGATCATGAAAGCGCCGAGCATGGCCCATTCAAGGATCATGAGGAACAGGTAGTACCACTTTTCACGCCCACGCTCTTCGAAGATGTGCGAGGCCATCGACGCGAAGATCGCGATCGGCATGATGAAGGCGGTCAGCACGATCAGCAAAAGGCTGACACCATCCACGCCGACGTAGTAGCTGATGCCGAATGTA
>JAGQOS010000690.1 GCA_020427265.1 Planctomycetales bacterium | reverse complement strand
GCTGGCGCGGGCCTGCGAATTGATCGCCTGCACCGCCGACCACAGCGCCGTCGCCAGCGCCAGCCCGGCGATCAGCGTGACCAGTTGCAGCGGGTGGCGGCGCCAGTGGCTTGCCAGGGCGGAAAGGGCCGCGCGTCTCATCCGATGCGCCCGCCGGCCAGATGCGCGCGCCGGTCCAGACGCGCCGCGATGCGCGCCGAATGGGTCACCAGCAGCAGGGCGGCGCCGGTATCGGCGACAAGCTGCAACATCAAGTCGAGCACTGCGCTGGCGCTGGCCTCGTCAAGGTTGCCGGTGGGTTCGTCGGCCAGCAGCAGCGCCGGGCGCAGCGCCATCGCTCGCCCGATCGCCACCCGCTGGGCCTGCCCCCCCGACAGTTGTTCGGGGTAGCGGTGGGTCAGGTCGCGCAGACCGAGGCGGTCGGTCAGGTCGGCGATCCAGTCCGCATCGGCACGGCCCGCAAGGCGGGCGTGAAATGCGAGGTTGCGGGCAACGGTCAGCGACGGGATCAGGTTGAACTGCTGGAACACCAGCGCCACGGTGGTGCGGCG
>JAGQOS010000068.1 GCA_020427265.1 Planctomycetales bacterium | reverse complement strand
TGCTTACACCTGGCGACATCTTAGGACCCGACGGTCGGATTGCGGCCCGCCTGCCGCAATACGAGCAGCGGCCGCAACAATTGGCCATGGCCGATGCCGTGGCCAACGCCATTGCCGGCGCGCGGCATTTGCTCGTCGAGGCCGGGACGGGCGTCGGCAAGAGCTTTGCCTACCTGGCGCCGGCAATTCTCAAGGCGACCGAAGCCGAAGAGCCGGTCCCCGGCGACACGGAGAAAAAAGAACCCGTTCGGATCGTCATTTCCACGCATACGATCAGCCTGCAAGAACAACTGATCGAAAAGGATATTCCCTTCCTGCGCAGCGTGATCCCGCGCGAATTTACGGCCGTTCTGGTCAAGGGCCGGGGCAACTACCTGAGCCTGCGCCGGCTGCGCCGCGCGACCGAAAAAGCATCGAGCCTGTTCAGCCAGGACGAGCAATTCCGCGAACTGCGCGAGATCAATGCCTGGTCGAAGCAGACCGGCGGCGGCTCGCTGAGCGACCTGTCCTTTCGCCCCGAGTCGTCGGTTTGGGACGAAGTGCAGAGCGATAGCGGCAATTGTCTCGGCGCGAAGTGCGATACGTACAAGGCGTGCTTCTACTATCGGGCGCGAAGACGGGCTCGCAATGCCCAGATCCTAATTGTCAACCACGCCCTGTTCTTCAGCGATCTGGCCCTTCGCGCCGAAGGTGTCAGCCTGCTGCCCGACTATCAAGTGGCGATTTTCGACGAGGCCCATACGATTGAAAACGTGGCGGCCGATCATTTGGGCGTGCGCGTGACATCGGGTCAGATCGACTACGTGCTGCGCAAACTCTACAATCCGCGTACGAACAAGGGCCTGCTCGTCCATCATGGCCTGGGCGACGCCCAGGAAGCGGTCTTGCGTTGCGGCTACGCGGCCGACGACTTCTTTCAAGACGTCGCCCATTGGCAGGAAACGCAGGGCCCCAAAAACGGGCGCGTGCCGGCGGCCGAAATCGTTGAAAACAAGCTGAGCCCGTCGCTGATGCAGCTTTCGAAAGTTCTCCGCGCCGAAGCGGGGCGATTTTCCAATGAGAGCGATCAGCAGGATTTCCTCTCGGCTTCGGATCGGTTGTTGTTTTTAGCCGGGCAGTTGAGCCTGTGGCATAAACAACGCGTGGACAACGCCGTCTATTGGATCGAAACGTCGCGCATGCGGCACGGCGGAATGCGTGTCGCGCTCTCTTCAGCGCCGATCGATGTCGGGCCGGCGTTGCGGGCCCAGTTGTTCGACCAAGTGCCGACGGTCGTGTTGACCAGTGCGACACTTTCGACAGGCAGCGGCAATTCGTTCGACTTCCTGAAATCTCGCATCGGACTTACGCAAGCCGATACGCTCAAACTCGGCAGCCCCTTCGATTATTCACGGCAAGCGCGGATCATCACGCTTGGCGACATGCCCGATCCGACGGCGCGCAAGGCCGATTTCGAGCGGCGCTGCGGCGATATGATCCGGCGCTACGTCGAGCGGAGCGACGGACACGCCTTTGTGCTCTTTACCAGCTACGATTTGCTGCGGCGTATGGCGAGCGCCTTGACACCTTGGCTCGCCGAGCAGAATCTGCAACTGCTTTCCCAGGCCGATGGCCTGCCGCGCGGCAAGATGCTCGACGAATTCAAACGCAATCCGCGCAGCGTGCTGCTGGGAACCGACAGCTTCTGGCAAGGAGTCGATGTGCCGGGCGAAGCGCTGTCGAACGTGATCATCACCAAATTGCCCTTCAGCGTGCCCGATCACCCGCTGCTCGAAGCGCGGCTCGAGGCGATTCGGGCTGCCGGCGGCAATCCGTTCCGCGATTATCAATTACCAGAGGCGATCCTGAAGTTCCGCCAAGGATTTGGTCGGCTGATCCGCACGGCCGAAGATCACGGCATGGTCGTCGTGCTCGATCCGCGCATCGTGACAAAGCCGTACGGCCGAATGTTTCTCGATTCGCTGCCCGATTGCGGCCGCGAAACGGAGAGCATCTTCCACTAGGCCACGGCTCAATTGATCTCGACCAGCGTGCCGCCGTCGCGGCCCGAGGCGAGGCAGGCGTCGAGCACTTTCTGCGTGTCGAGCGCTATCTTTCCCCACGAATTATCAATTCGTCCCGAGAGCACGAGCGCCGAGAACTGTCGGAAAAGATTAGTTTCCTGCGACGTGGCGTGGCTATGACTGTACTCCGGCACAGCATAGCGCCGGGAATGGTCTTCCATGACGAAGTCGCAGCCGTTGAGATCGAACACCGGCTGCGAAACTTCGAGCGAAGTCTCGGCGCTGCAGCAAGGCAGTACGAAATCGCGAATGGCAAGCGAGCCCTTCGAGCCGCTAATGTGCACCCACTGCTGGTGTTCGGTAAGAAACGAGCAATAGAAGCCGGCCGAGACGCCGCCCTCGAAGAAGAGTTCGCCTGAAAATTCGGCGGGAACGGCCTGTGGGCTATCGCCGCGCGCCTTTTCGGTAAGGATTCGACCCGATACGCGTTGTGGCAGTTGCCCCTTCATGGCGACCAGCGCGATGCGAATCGTATACCATCCCAGGTCACCCAGGCAGCCATGCGGTTCGAGATTGCTGCTGGTGCGGATATTTTCGGCAATCCAATCGTCGGGCGCGCAAAAGCTGAATTGCGTGGCGATGCGTTTGATCTGGCCCACGCTCTCGCCATCGTCGAGCCGCTCGCGGAGCAATTCCAGACGCTTGCTGTGCATGAACATGACACCGTCCATGAACTGCACGTTGTTCATGTCGCACGCCGCCAGCATCTCTTCGACATCGGCCGCCGTCACGCCGACCGGCTTTTCGCACATCACGTGCTTGCCGGCGCGGGCCGCCTTAATCACCCAGGGCTTGCGAACGGCCGTGGGAAGCGGGATGTACACCGCGTCGATATCGTCGCGGGCGAGCAGTGCGTCGTAGTCGCCCATCGCGTCGACCTGATCTGGAAAAGGAACGTGGGCCTGGCATTGGTCGATAAACGCCTTGCTGCGGTCGATGTCGCGGCTGGCCACGGCAACCAACGTGGCGTTGCCGGCGAGCCGGATGGACTGCCAATTCTTTCGCGCAATGGTAGCGGCGCCAAGGATTCCCCAACGGCAAAGTTGTTCGCTCATGATATTTGCTCAAGCCGACGAGACCGATTGTAAAAAAAAGCACGGCCGCAAGATGCGACCGTGCGACGGAAATCTATGGGAATTCTAAACAGCGCGAAGCGTCATTCCGCTTCGTTTGCCTCGGCGGCGGCCGATGTTTCCAGTTCGCTGCCGCCGGCAGCAAAATTGATGGCCGCTACATCGTTGTTCTCTTCCTCGAGCGGGACATCCTTGAATTTCGCTTTATCGAGGATTAGTCCCAGGGTTTTGCGCTCGATAATCTGGTTCCGAAGCGAATCCATCAGGCCGCGTTTTTCGAGCTGAGCTCGCACGCGACGCACGCTTTCGCCGCTCTGCATTGCGATCAATGCGATTTCCATATCGTAATCGGTGTCTTCCGCTTCGATGTTTTGATCTTCTGCGATGCGTTCGAGGATGAAATGTTCTTTAAGGGCCTTGGCCGTCGACGCACTGCTGTTCTGCCGCAAGGCGTTCTCGCGGGCGCGGATTTCCTCTTCCGAATAACCGGCTCGTCGCAGCTCGAGAACTGCCCGCTCTAGTTCGCGGCGGCTCTGGCGACGCAGCATATTCGGCGGCAGTTCCCAGTCGGCAGCGGCCGTGAGCGTAGACGTGACCTGGCGACGGGCTTGCTGCTGCTGCTGGTACTCGAGTTGGCGATTCATATCGTCGCGAATGGCATCGCGAAGTTCACCTTCATCTTGGTAGCGGCCACCGTGCTCGGCAAAGAACTCGGCATTAAGTTCCGGCAATTTGCTCTGTTTAACGTCGAGCACTTCGATCTCCAGGTCAACCGTCTTGCCACGAAGATCCTCGTTGGCGGCGTCCTGCGACAACTCGACCTGAACTTTCTTCTTGTCGCCTGCCTTGGCCCCCTTCATCAGTTTGTCGAAGTCTTCAATTCGACAATCTTGCAGACTGAGAACAGAACGGAGGCGCACCTGTTGCTCGGCCGTTGATGCGAGATGGCGGCCGTCATGTTCGGCTTCGAGGCGCAGCACGAGGAAATCGCCTAGATCAGCAGGCCCCTCGTGCGGCACGATTTGCCCAAACTGCCCCAACACCTGTTCGAGCCGAGCATCGATGTCGGCATCGGTGACATCCCGCGTGGGCCGTTCAATTTCGAGCCCTTCCCATTTCGGCAGATCGAAGTCGGGGCGAACCTCGAGATTGAACTCGTAGGTCATCGGTCCTTCCTCAGGAACCTCGATAGCGTCGAGGTCGAAATCAGGTTCGCTGATCGGCGTTAGCTCGTGATCTTCAGAAACTTGCGCCATGCTATCGACTAACAAGGAACCTTTGACCTGATCGGCCACGTCTTTGCGAAAGCGATGTTCGACGAGCTTGCGCGGGGCTCGGCCGGCCCGAAACCCGGGAACGGCAGCCGACGGCATGAGTTCGCTGAAGGCATCGTCGAAATACCGGTCGATGTCCTCGCGGGAGATCGTCACGGTCATGTGGCGCTCACAAGCCGACGGGCTGTCGATCTTGACTTCGAGTTTAAGCTTGGGCGATTCTTCGGTCGAATCCACGGATTCTTGTTCGTCGATGGCCATAGTGTCTTTTACTTCAGGTAGCAAAGAGGGGAGAGAGACGACTCAGCAATTCCGGAATCAGCAATCTGCCGGAAGCCGTCAAGAAGAGCACCGCGAGGCCTCGCTGGCGACTCTTGACTGCCGCTAGCCGAGCAGGGGGCCAGCCAAATTAAAGAGCGGGTGATGGGATTCGAACCCACGACAACAACGTTGGCAACGTTGTGCTCTGCCAACTGAGCTACACCCGCTTATCGGTTGCTGGCCCCGTGCTCCTCGGCGAAAGTCACTGAACCGCGGTACGTAAACCGTGAATTATAGGTTGCAAATCGGCCTATTCAAGTGCAAAAACCAATCGCCTCGTCCAATCCTTTTACATCGCTCAAAACCATCCATCGATAGCCGAAATTCGGCGTGCGAATATGGGCAATGTAAGCTGAGTCTCCCAAACAAATGCGACTGAAATCGCCGTCATAAAATCAACCAATCCTGGTCCATTTCGCCAGACGTAGCACGACTGGCGTCGGACATCCGACGGTGCAAAAGTGGCTATTCTTGCAGTTGCAATATGGCTTGTGTATATTCTGTGTACAGACAGGGACCGTCATTTTCCATCCCACCTGGACGGGCTCCCGATCGTCGGGTGAGCATTCTTTCCCCGCGGCAAAGGCGCCTTTGTCGGCTTTGTATCGTTTCTATGGCTTACCAACTTGTCATTGTCGAAGGTGAGTCCAAGGGCCGGGCGATCGAAATCCATCCGCCAACTGTGATCGGTCGCAGTAAGCAAGCCGATATCACGGTTGGCCAAGCGCTTGTTAGCCGTAAACATTGCGAAATCACGGTTCACGACGATGGCCTGCTGGTGGTAGAGGACCTGGGCTCGCTCAATGGCACTTATCATGGCGGCCAGCGGATTGAGGAACCGGTCTACTTGGAACCGGGCGACCGATTAACGGTCGGCAGCATCACGTTCGAGGCCCGCTACGGCGATCCCACGGCCCTGGAAGTTTCATCCGCTATCGACGAAACAGCCGACTTTGAGTTTTCGCCCGTCGAAACACCGAGCGACAATGGCTCGCCGGCCGACGTCGTCGCCATCGAAGAGGCCGAGGCCGAAGCGGAGTTTGCGCCCTGGTCGCCCGCTGGCGAGTCCGCGGATGTGGCTGAAGTCGAAGAAATTGTCGATGTCGAAGAGGTCGCGGAAGTCGAAGAATTTGCACCCAGCGACGTCGTCGAGGTCGAGGTCGAGCCGATTGACGTGGCCGAAGAAGTCGAAGAAATTGTCGCAGAAGTCGAGCCCGCCGAAGCCGCAGATGAGAGTGTCGAGGTCGTCGACGATGTCGAAGAAGTGGAAGATTCTGGCGAACTGGCGGAAGTCGCCGACACGCAGCCAACGGAATCAAGCGATTCGAACGACGGTGGCGATCTGTCCTGGCTCACGGGCAATGTCGACAACGGCTCTGGGGCATCGGCCGATGACGACCTGAACGATTTCTTCAAAGGCATCGGCTAAGCCGACGTCTGACGCCAACTCGATGTGGCCGCGCGTTAACCTGCTTATAGCCGCAAGAACTCTTGCATCCCTTGCGCCAGGGCCTGAATGTCTTCCATCGACCGATAGAGGCAGACGATGGTTAGAACGCAACCGCAAACGACCAAGCTGGCCCCGCGAGGATTCGACGAAGTCGACAACTGCCCCAATGCCGAATGGAGTTCGCCCGCCAACCGCCGCCAACCGGCCAAACTCTGGTTTTCGCCGTTCGACATCAACGAAACGTTCCGCATCGCGAGAAATTCTTCCAAGCGCAGCTGGATGCCTAATTCAGGCACGTACAGACTGTCGCCGGCCCAACGCGCCGCAGGATCAAGTCGAGTGGCGATCTCACTCAATAACGGCCGCAATTGCTGGCTCGTTACGTTGTAAACTACCAGGCGAGGTCGCGACATCAATAAAATCAGCGACGCGGTCAGTCCGTAGAGCGACAGCATCATCGGCCAGAACAAAAAGCGAAAGTGCGCCATCGCCGCCTCGGGCATGAAAAGCTCCAAAGGCCCGACAACGACCAATCCCAAGACAGCAATGCACAAAAGCGCCAGGTCAAGACTTCCCGAAAGCAGCGTGGGATGCCGACGCAGATTGACGCCGCCGAGTAGAAGAAAGTAAGCCGCCAACGGCAACATCGCAACACAGAGACGGAACGGATCGATCATAGCGCCTCGTCATTTGCCGTAGAACTTCCGCTCTCGCCCGCCAATGGTTGGCCCTCTTCCGGATCGAGCTTGAGCGTCAGTTTTCGGCCGTCTCGTGTTGTGCGGTGTTTGATTCCACCCGGCAGCGAGGTTCCCTCGACTTCCTTAATATCGCGCATCATGGCGACATGCTTCCGCGTTACAAAGAAATCGCTGATGGCCAGAATCAAGAACCAGAGAATTACCAAGCCCAGTGCGGAACCAAAGAATAGTGCAGGTTCGATTAGTTCCAGACTGGTCATTAACTGCGTCAGAAACAGCAGAACGGCAGCCAATCCGAGCGAACCGCTTATCTGCAAGCGACGACGAAATTGATTCCAACGAAAGTTTTGTTCGCGCTGATCGCGATCGTGTTCGTATTTCTTCCAGGTAAGGAAGTGGCGGCGAATCATAAAGATCGCCAGCGCAAGCAAAATGAACTCTGTGGAGAGGAGGACCCATTTCATAGAAGCATGCCTGATCGAAAGCTGTTAGCGAGTCTCGGCCTTTAACCACTCCCACAGAACCCACCCCACCTTCGCCAATGACAATGCAGAGCAATTTTCGGGAATGTCTTGTGTCGTGTGCCAATATCGATTTTGTTCATCCGGGTAATCAAAATCAATGACGTCGCAGGTGGGAATCTTCGCCAGATTGCGTAGCGGCAGATGATCATCACGAATTTCGTGCTTCACACGCGGAATAAACTCCTTCACTCCCAATCGTTGTGCGGTTCTCCAAATGCTCGCCACCGTTGGACGAGTTTCTGGCCAACTCACGCTGTTTCGCTCCTGGTAGATGCCAAGGCGAGCATCGCCCACCATGTCGAGCAAAACGCCCTGCCGATACCGATATGGCGGTGGCGAAGCGACATATTGTCGCGAGAACCACTCCGAGCCGAGAAAATAGCGATCGCGATTGCCATCGTAGACCAGTTCTTCGCCGTCAAAAAAGCAGAAATCGACGCCCAGCGATCCTCGATAATCGGCCATGTGCCGCCCGAGTTCCATGAGCACGGCAACTCCACTGCCACCGTCATTGGCGCCTAAAAAGACGCCGCTGCGTCGCTTCACGGGATTGGGATCGCGATCCGGCAGCGGTCGCGTATCGTAATGAGCGCACAGCAGAATTCGCTGCTTCGCTTCCGGCCGCCACTCGACAATCAAGTTGGCCATGGCGACCGGTTTGCCATCGAGCGGATGGCGGACGCGAAAGTGCTGCAACTGAACTTCTGCGCCCAACTGCGTGAAATGTTCCGAGAGCAATTGTTGTTGCTTTTGCATTCCCGGCGTGCCGGCCACACGCGAACCGAGGCGGCAGATGGCCTGCAGATACTCGTAACTTTGTTGCCCGTCGAACGGGATATCGTCGAGCGTAAGAGCGGAACTAAGGTCGCCTTCGGCCCCCAGCGTTTGAGTTTCACCGAGATCGTTAGGTCGCAAACATGCTAGCACGGCGCCAACGGCTAAAATAGCCACGAACAACAGCGCCGTATTTTTCGAATATTTTGGCATGACCCTGCTCATTCTAATCTGGGCCGACAATTCCGCCTACCTTAGAGTCGCGGTACGCCCGATGCGGCTCAGTGGTTATCGCGGCGATTTATCCAGCATTGGGGATGAACGCTCTCTTTGCAAAACGGCGCCCCGCGCGGGTTGATCGTGAATCGGCATTGCCTCGGCAGGCCGAGATTTCTAGTATCCGGCCCTGTTGAGAAGCCGACGTCTCGTGGTCGGCGCCAACCGTCCGTCACCGATTATCAAGCCACTCTAGCGGGAAGACGTAAGCCATGCTCAGTGACGCCAATCAATTCGTTCAGACTGTTACGAAACTGCATCGCGAAACGGTCGAACGCTGGCATGATCAGGAAATTGACAATTTGTACGACGGCTTGCTACATACTGTGTGCCAACAACATCAGTTCAACTTTCTATTGTGGCACGAAGAGGATATTGCTCGCAGCAAGCATGTTACCGACACGCGCATCGCTCAAGTGAAGCGCGCCATCGACGGCTACAACCAACAACGCAACGACTGGATTGAGCGCATCGACGACCAACTACTGGCCATGCTGACCAATTGCGACATTTCGATGAATCCTGGCGCTTCCTTGAATACGGAGACACCTGGCAGCGCCATCGACCGCCTGTCGATCATGTCGCTGCGCATTTATCACATGCATGAACAACTCGATCGAACAGATACCGATGAACAGCATCGACAGAGTGTTCGCGCGAAGCTCGATCTCTGCTACGAACAACACATGGATCTTTCTTCATCGCTCGCCGATTTGCTGACCGATATCTTCGCAGGAAGCAAACAGTTGAAACTTTACCGGCAGATGAAGATGTACAACGACCCAACGCTCAATCCACATCTCTACGGGCAGCCGCTGAAGAAGGCCGGGTAGGTTACGGCAAAGCACGCGATTCGACTACGGCAAGGTGAAACTTAAGCAGCATTCGTCACGCCGTTGCTTCCGTTCAAGAGTCGATCGCATACCGCGCACACATCGTCGACTTCGATGGCCAACATCGTGTCGTTATTGGCGTTACGGCGTTGGCGGCTACCGCCTGCCAGGCAAGCCTTCTGTATTGCGATGTGCCCATCCCCGTAAGGTCCGTTACGCTCGTGAGGCATTGGGCCAAACAGTGCAACCGTAGGCGTTTCTAGAGCGGCGGCAAGATGCATCGGCCCCGTGTCGGAACCGAGGAACAATCGCGCGTCGTGCGCCAGAGCGGCCAACTCGACCAGGGATGTTCGTGGGGCTAAGCGTGCACAACCTCCTGATTGTGCTACGATTTGTTCGGCCATGTGCAATTCTTCGTTTCCCGCCCAAACAACAACCGAAGGCAAATTCCTCTTCTTGCCAAGAAAACGGGCGACTTCCGCAAATCGCTCCGTCGGCCAGAGCTTCGACGGCCACCCTGCCCCCGGATTGATCAGCGCAAAAGGCTTGCTCAGACCTGAATCATTCAGAAACGCCCGAGCTGTTTTCTGGGCCTCGGTGTCGAGCGGGACAAGAAACCGTGGCCGAGGGCGAACGATCCCTAATGGCTTGAGCAGTTCCAAGTTACGATCGACGACATGCGTTGCCGTTGGATCGACAAGGTAGTTATTGAGCAATCGGCTTAACTCCCGACCGTCGGCGCCCCCGTAGCCGATTCGGCGTCGCGCACCCGACAACGACGCTGCGATAGCGCTCTTGGTCAATCCTTGTAGGTCGATAGTGATATCGAAGTGATATGCTCGAAGCCGACGCCGTAGTCGCCAAACTTCTCGTGGCGATTTGAGCCACTTGCGCGGCACTCGGATCAATTCATCCAGGGCCGGATGGCCTTCGAGCAGATCGCCACAACGGCCTTCAGCCAGCCAGGCGAGCATGGCCCCGGGCCAATGGTCGCGCAGTGCGTTGAGGACGGGCATGCCGTGAATCACATCGCCGATCGCGCTGAGGCGAACGATGAGAATGCGAGGGGAAGCAAATACCGCATCCATGGAAAACGCTCCGTGATTGAGCAAACGGACAACCATTGCGTAGATGCGTGCGCTTTGTTGCGAATGCTAGCACACAATCGCGCCACTGGCTCTACGCGCGACGAGGAGCATAGCGACCATCAGCCGACAACCCAAGAGAAATTTGGCGACATGTGCGACTTGGCGCAGCGAAATGTGTCGATATTCGGCAATTAACCCGACACTATCTATCGATGGATGGCGGCCGAATAGGGCTAAGCGAGTTCGTAATTTCCCGGCCATCGCCGTGATAGCAGGCGCCGCCTGGCCGAGCCCAATGGACCGCATTGGCAATGACTCGGCGCACGTTGGCGTCGAAATAAATCGGATAGGTTTCGTGACCCGGCCGGAAATAGAAGATTTTGCCACGGCCTCGGCGAAACGTGCACCCAGAGCGAAATACTTCACCACCCTCGAACCAGCTGATGAAAACGAGCTCGTCGGGTGCCGGGATATCGAAGAATTCGCCATACATTTCGGCTTTGGGCAACTCAAAAAACTCGCCGTCGATCCCTTCGGCGATCGGATGCGTGGGATCGATGATCCAAAGTCGCTCACGTTCACCTGCCTCGCGCCAGCGAAGCATGCAGCCGGTGCCCATGAGCCGCTGAAATATCTTTGAGGCGTGAGCGGAGTGCAAGGCAATAAAACCCATTCCGCGCAAGACTCGCTGCTGAACTCGAGTGACGATGGCATCGCTCACGCGGTCGTGGGCGGCGTGCCCCCACCACAGCAAGACGTCGGTGTCCTGCAGGACGTCTTCAGTCAGCCCGTGGTCCGTCTCATCGAGCGTGGCGGTCCTTAAGCGTACTCGATCGCCGAAATGCTGCTCCAGCGACTCGGCAAGGGCCACATGAATTCCATTGGGGTAGATTCTTTTAACGTCCTCGTTGGTTTTTTCGTGGATGAATTCATTCCAGATTGTGACTCGAAGGGGCGTTTCAGACATAGCTCGTTATCGTTCGCTCCGCTGGCAAAAGGCCGATCCGGTATTGGAAGCTCGTGCTGTGAGGTCTTCATGCAGCTAGCATCGGCACTAGCGGCCCAAGACTCGCATAGTCATTTTCTCATAACTTACCTAAGATGAAATAGGAGCTTGGGAGCGGAATTCCGCCTCCCAACTGTCACGATCCAGGGATGATCGACACTAAAGGAGCGCCGACCATGGCGAAATGGACCTGCCTTCTGTTCGCATTGACTGCTTTTTGGTTTGCGGCATCTGAACTTCGCGCTGAAGAGGATGTGAACGCAGGTTTGTCTGATCTAGATCAGGCGACGGAGAAGAAGCTGCTTGCGACCGACCTGCGCGATTTAAGCGAAGTGATCGGATTGACCGAGTCGGCCCTGGAAAAGGGGCTAGGGGACGAGAATCAGAAATTCGCGAACAGCTTGTTGGCCTCGTGCCTCATCGAGCGCGGCAACCTGATGGCCCAGGCTATTCTGGGTTCGCGCGGCCCGGATCCGCGCTGGCCACAACTTCGCCAGGCAGCCTTGATCGATTTGCAGAAAGCGTTGGAGATCGACGAAGATCAACCGGAAGCTCAGCTGCTCGTAGGTCGACTGAACACATTGCCCGGCGGCGACCCGAAATTGGCTCTGGAGTCACTGAACAAGGTCATCGCGTCTACGCGTGCCGACACGGCCATGCTGGCCGAAGCCCATACCGCGAGAGCCGGCTTACGAGAGCGGGATGGCGATCGCCTGGCTGATCTTAACAAGGCCATCGAATTGGCGCCGGCACGCGTCGAAGCGATCCGGGCTCGCGGCCTGTACCATCTTCTAAAAGAAAAACCGGATTTGGCGGTTGCCGATCTGCAGCAGGCGGTCGAGCTGGATGAGAGCCATTCGGCAACACTCGAAGCTCTGGGCGCGGCCTACGCACTGAACGGTCAGAATGATAAAGCGCTGGAAGCACTAAGCCGCGCCGTCGAGTTGTCGCCTCAATCTCCCACGCCTCTTACCCAGCGGGCCAGGTTGCGCGCATTGCAGGGAGACAATGACGGCGCCCTGGACGATCTACAGAAAGCGATTGAGATCGATCCGGCCTCGATACCTGCTTTGCTGCTCCGTGCACGCGTGTTCTATCAGGCCGAAAAGCCACAACGGGCCCTACAGGACGTGCAGCATGCGTTGCGTCTGCAACCGAATTTTCTACCAGCGCTTCGATTGCGAGCGGAGCTGTTGGCGGGCTCCGGAAAAATCGGTGATGCAATCGCCGACTTGGAACGACTGACCGAAGCGTTGCCAACCAACTCCGAGTTGCTATTGCAATTAGGAATGTTTTATGTGGCGAACGAACAGCCGCGACGTGGAATCAAAATGTTCGCAGCCGTACTCGAGTCCGACCCCGACAACATCCTCGCCTTGCGAGGCCGGGCCGATGCCTATTTGAGCGTCGGCCGCCAAGCCGACGCGATTGCCGACTACGAAGCCGTGCTGCGGCGAGATCCCGAGAATGGATCCGTACTCAACAACTTGGCATGGGTACTAGCGACATCGCCCAATGAGGCGTTGCGCGACGGAATTCGGGCTGTGGAACTGGCGAAAAATGCGTGCGAGCACACGGAGTACAAGCAGGGCCATATTCTCAGTACCTTGGCGGCCGCCTACGCCGAAACCGGCGATTTCGAAAAGGCGCGCCAATGGTCGACTAAGGCGGTCGAGATTGGCGAATCGGAGCAGATCGACCAGCTTAAAGCCGAGCTGGAAAGCTATCGCCAAGACAAGCCGTGGCGAGAAAAGCAGAGTATTGCCGAGCAAGTCGAGGAAAACGACGAAAAGGCGGCAGAAGCTACACAACCAACAGATGGCGAACCCAACACGGCCGCTGCAGAGACACCGTAAAATTTCCGCCCACAACGCTTGAATACGTAGAACAATCGATATATAACCAACTATTGATAAGGTGATGGGTAGTTACTCTGCAGGAAAGCATTCCATGACAGCTGAATTGTCAAACAAAATTGCTTGTCATGCCCATTATGGCCTTCGACCTTATCACGGTTGAAACGTATTGTCGGGAGCCAGTTTGGCTTCGACGTGCAGGTGTCGCGATTTCCACGTGACACCCGCTTCTTCGTATTCGAAGGCCTTCTTAAGTATGAGGGGAGAATAGTATGTATTCCCATGCGGATTTGGGTAACACGGATAGCGGCTTGCTACGTGTTCGCATTCACGTGGTCGATGACGATCCCGCATCGCGCGAGTCGCTCTACACGTTTCTACAATCGAAGGGATTTGACGCGGAAAGATTTGAATCGGCTCAGGATTTCCTGGCGTCTGTTGGCAGCGAGGAAGCAGCTTGTTTGATCACTGACCTCAAAATGCCCGGCATGAATGGATTGGAACTTCAAGAAGAGTTGGCGCGCCGTGGATTCGACTTTCCCGTGATTGTTGTCAGCGGTTACGCGGATGTGCCCTCAACAGTGCGTGCCATGCGTAACGGGGCGGTCACGCTCCTCGAGAAACCCTATCGCGAAGAAGATTTAGAGGCGGCCGTGCGCGAGTCGGTAAGGCTGGTGCGGCAACGTCACGAACGGCGCTGCCGTCAACAGGAGACGGTCAATCGCCTGGAAACTCTGACCGATGCCGAACGCGAAATCATGGAGTTGCTGCTCAACGGCACTTCCAACAAGAGCATTGCGAGCCAACTCGATCTTGGCCTGAGGACCGTAGAGCGGCGGCGCCACGTTTTGCTGGAGAAGATGGGTGTCGCGTCTCTACCCGAGTTGGCCCGGATGGTTGCTGAAATCGAAATTTGTCCTGAATCTTCTGGACGCGCATAGCGGTTTTTCACACTGCTGTCTTCGAGCAAACATCCGGAGACTTGGCGACTAGATGCGAATCGCCGAATTCGCCGACTATAATGGTGCGTGTGCGGAAGCCGTTCTACGAACGCCTGTGTCCGATAGGATAAAATCGGGCCCTGGTCGCTAACGGACTTGGTCGCGCGACGTCAGACAGATGCACGCCCTTTGGTCGGTTCTACCCATGTTTCGCGGATTCTACCTCGCACTCGTTTCGCTAAACTACGCCGCAATCCTGATAACTCTTCCGTTTGGGCTGATGGGTTGCGGTGGCTCGTTTCGAAATCGAGTAATCCCGGCCGTGCGGGCGGAGCGCCAAGAGGTTCGGCAGTATGTCGAAGAACTGGCCCAGACGCGTCTGCCGCGCATTTATCGCGTAACAACGCCTGTTTCTGGTCGAGTTGAGGCCGTTCAACTCAACGTGGGAGACCGGGTCCAAGCGGGCCAGGTCGTGGCCCGCATGGTTTCTGGAGATTTGCAACGGACCCTGGCTCAAGCTCAGGCAGCCGTGGATCGGTTGCAGGCATCGCTCCGCGAAAACGATTCCGATCTTCTGGAACAGATCACATTGGCGCAGGCGGAGAGCTATGTCGAGGCCATGCGAGAGACCGTCAAAGCCGCCGAGAAAAGCGTTACTTCGGGACAGGAGAAATACACGGTCGCATCCCGGCATCGCGAACGTATCGAGGAGCTTTTTCGCAGAGGCGCCGTCTCCGAGGAAGATCTCGACCAGGCTCGGTTAGACGAGATTGAAAGCCTCGTCGCTTATGACCAAGACCGGCTCATCCAAAGCGCCATGCGGGCGTTGCTCGAAGCGACCCAACGGCTTCC
>JAGQOS010000689.1 GCA_020427265.1 Planctomycetales bacterium | reverse complement strand
AAGGGAATGGAGTCACTGATTGGCGGCGGACCTCGCCGGGTCGGACCATTCACCATCCCGGGCATGCTCGCGAACATGGCGTCGGGGAACGTGGCGATCACGCTTGGGGCCACCGGCCCCAACTACAGCCCGGTCTCGGCGTGCGCGGCAAGTGGCCATGCGATCGGTGAGGGAATGCGCCTGATTCAGCGTGGTGATGCCAAGATCGTGTATGCGGGAGGTGCCGAAGCGCCGATCACCCGGCTCAGCGTGGCCGGATACAACGCCATGGGCGCGCTTTCGCGTCGCAACGACGATCCGGCGACATCGAGCCGGCCGTTCGATGCCGGTCGCGACGGTTTCGTGCTGGCCGAAGGCTCTGCCACGCTTGTGCTCGAAGACCTCGACCACGCCCTGGAGCGCGGCGCCACAATCTACGGCGAGGCGATGGGCTATGGCGCAACCGACGACGCCAACCACATCGTGCAGCCCGCTCCGGGCGGCGAGGGCGCTGCGCGGGCGATGGGTCTCGCGCTCTCGGAAGCCAATCTCGACCCCGGACAAATCGGCTACATCAA
>JAGQOS010000688.1 GCA_020427265.1 Planctomycetales bacterium | reverse complement strand
CCAATCTCGCTGCGGCGCGCGTGGAAATTCTTTTCCGGATGGTAGTAGGGAAAGTGCCAGACCAGAGGCTGGCTTCGCACCAACTCCAGGCCGGGAGTCGCGAAAGCCGGGAGCAAGCTGACGCCGTCGCGCTCGGCCTCAGGGGGGTGAGCATCGGCCACCTCGCAAAAGGTGGGAAACAAATCGCAGCCTGTCACCACCGTGTCGCTCACCACGCCGGGCTTCACGTGCCCTGGCCAGCGCACGATGAATGGCACGCGGATGCCACCCTCGTAGAGATTCCATTTGCTGCCACGCAGGGGGGCATTGGTGGTGTAGTCGGGGTGGCCGCCATTGTCGGCCATGAACACCACCAGCGTATCGTTCGTGAGATGGAGCGCGTCGAGTTCGTGGAGGATTCGACCCACGTTGTGGTCGAGCGTTTCCACCATCGCTGCGTAATCGGCGCGGATCGGCAACGAACCCTTGGGCAGTTTCGCCCGATACTTTTCGATCAGCCAGGTGCAGCGACTGTGGATCGGATCGTGCACGTAATACTCGCAGAGATCGAGGAAGAAGC
>JAGQOS010000687.1 GCA_020427265.1 Planctomycetales bacterium | reverse complement strand
AATCTGCCTGCTTCCCTGCCCGTCTGCTGTCGCCTTTGCACCCGGGGATCCCAGCGCGATGGCGGGTCCGCGGCGAGCGCGAGCGCCATGCCATCGAGCCACGGCAGGGCGAGCGTGATGCCGGTGCCCCTGTGCATTGCACCCCGGGAGAGGGGGCGCAGGGTGGTGGAAGTGACGCTTTTCATGTTGGGTGGGGTTCCTGCTGAAGGAAAACGGGTGAGGAACGATCTCGCATGCCCTGAGATTTGCTCGGCCACCCTCAGGCGAGAATTGCTGTCACGACCTCGCCCCGCACGTCGGTGAGGCGGTAGTCGCGGCCCTGGAAGCGGTAGGTGAGCATGGTGTGATCGATGCCGAGGAGATGCAGCGCCGTGGCGTTGAGGTCGTGAATGTGCATGGGGTCTTTGACAATGTTGTAGCTGAACTCGTCGGTCTCTCCAAAGACGTTCCCGCCTTTCACCCCTGCGCCCGCCATCCAGATGCTATAGCAACGCGGGTGATGGTCGCGACCATAGTTGTCCTTTGTGAGCGTTCCTTGGGAATACACGGTGCGGCCGAACT
>JAGQOS010000686.1 GCA_020427265.1 Planctomycetales bacterium | reverse complement strand
CGTATTTACCCATCCAATCGAGGACATAGCGGGGTACAACGAATGTGCAACTCGCTTCGATTATTGATTTTACGAGCATAGCGAAATGAGCGAGATATTCCACCCGTTGCTGGCCCTGATCGCCTCGGCGACCGACAATCAACTGGCAAAATACGTCGAATATCTCAAGGAAGAGAACAAAGTTCTGCGGGCGCGCATCCCTGGCCAGATCCACACCAAGCCCGAGGAGCGCGAACGGCTGCTAAAGTACGGCAAGGTGATTGGCCGGGCGATCGAAGAGCTGATCACGATCGTCTCGCCAGCGACGTTTTACCGCTGGGTACGGGACGAGAAGAATCCCAAGCCGAAAACCAAGAATCCCAAGGGCGGCCAGCGGAAGCCGGAAGAGATTCGCGCCTTGGTTATCGAAGTCGCGAAAACCACGGGCTTCGGCTACACCCGCATCATCGGCGAGCTGCGAAAGCTCGGCATCCGCAAGATCAGCCGGCAGACCGTGCGGAACATCCTGAAGGAAGAAGGCATCGAGCCTGGCCCGGATCGCGTAAACGACAACTGGGAGACG
>JAGQOS010000685.1 GCA_020427265.1 Planctomycetales bacterium | reverse complement strand
GCTTTCGCTGCCCCGGTTGACCGGTCCAGGTGGGGAGCAGGCTCACGCCATCGAGGCCCTCCGGTGGAGTCGTCCCGGCGATGTCACAGCAGGTGGGCAGCAGATCCCAAAAGGCGGCGACGAGATCCGTTTCGCCACCAGGGGTGATGTGTCCCGGCCAGCGAACCACCAACGGGACCCGAATTCCCCCTTCGTAGAGGGAGCCTTTCAGCCCCCGCATGCCGTCGGCACTGGCGAAGTAATCGGAATCTGACCCGCCGAGTCGATCGTACGTCGGTCCGTTGTCCGAGGTGAACAGCACGACGGTGTTGTCATCGAGCTTGAGATCCTTGAGCAACTGCATGACCTCGCCCACACCGCGATCCATCATCGTCACCATGCCCGCATACCCGGCCCGGGGAGTCGGATGTTGCAGATAGCCCTTGTGGACGTATTCCTCTTCCTGGATTTCGTCACGGTAGGCGGCGACGTCCGCCTCCGGCACCTGAATTGACAGGTGCGGAATTGCGAACGGGAGGTACAGGAAGAAAGGCCGCTCCTGATTCGCGGTGATGAACTCCTTG
>JAGQOS010000684.1 GCA_020427265.1 Planctomycetales bacterium | reverse complement strand
CCGATATTGGCGACGTCAACAAATCGCTGCGCGCAATTCTGGACGCCTGAACTGGCTCAGCGCTACTTATTTGCGGAAAACGTGCCTGGAAACTGAAACAGGCACGTTTTTTGCTTTTAACCTGCTTGACTCGTGCAAGTACAAGTAATAGATGAGGCTCAATTCGAAGCCCTCTCGGATCGGTACGGGTTGTTTGTGACTCGCTGCCGGTCTTTTGTTTTGGAAATCGTGCTGCCAATTTTTCGACAGCCAATGCCAGAATTCAGCTTTGAGAAATCATCCGCATGGGCCGGCCTCCACCGGACGCGGGTAAATATTGACCTGGCCCCGGCCCGAACGGGCAGGGCAGACATGGAGATACAGGTATGGCACGTATTGCCGGCGTAAACATTCCCACGGGAAAACGCGTAATCATCGCACTTCAGTACATTCACGGCATTGGCCCGAAGGTTGCTTCCGAGATCATCGAGAAGACCAACATCGCGCCTGAGCGCCGCGTCAACGAACTGTCCGATGCGGAAGTTCTGCAGATCCGCGAAGTCATCGACCGCGACTACATGGTCGAAG
>JAGQOS010000683.1 GCA_020427265.1 Planctomycetales bacterium | reverse complement strand
TGTCGCACGGCGCGGCGAAGCTTTACGCCGTACTACTCGCTTCGACGGGCGACGGTTCAAAGCTCACGTGAAAAATCCGCCCCCGGTGGCCCGATCGCCGGGCGGCGGCCTACAATATCGGCATAACCGCTATCGGCGACGCACGCCTGCTAGCGAGCAAGAAACCCGGCGCACTTGCATGATTCTGCTCATCGACAACTACGACAGCTTCACATACAACCTGGTCCAGCGGTTGGGGGAACTCGATCCGTCGCTCGATTTGGAAGTGGTGCGCAACGACAAGATCACCGCGGAGGAAATCGCCGCGAAGGCGCCGACGCACGTCATCATCTCGCCTGGGCCATGCACGCCGAACGAGGCGGGCGTTTCGGTCGCGTGCGTTCGCGCCATGATGGGCCGCGCGCCGCTGCTGGGCGTTTGCCTGGGGCATCAGTCGATCGGCCAGGCGACAGGCGGCAAGATCGTGCGGGCGAAGCGTTTGATGCACGGCAAGACCGATCGCATCGAGCACAACAACCGCGGCCTGTTCGCCGGGCTCCCCAATCCGCTGACCGCCACGCGTTATCACA
>JAGQOS010000682.1 GCA_020427265.1 Planctomycetales bacterium | reverse complement strand
CCGCCCATGTGCCACTTGCCAAAGTGGCCGGTCGCGTAGCCGGCCTGCTGAAGTTGGCGCGCGAGCAGCGGCGCGGTCGGCTCGAGCCACTGGGCCATGCCGCGTCGCTCGTTGGATGCGCGATGTTCCAAGTACGAAGTGATGCGATGCCGCTGCGGATACTGCCAGGTGGTCAGCGCGACGCGCGACGGCGAGCAGATGGGCGCCGCGACGTAGAATCGCTCGAACCGCACGCCCTCGGCGGCGAGCCGATCGATGTGCGGAGTCTGTACGCGGCGGCCGCCAAAACAAGAGAGGTCGCCCCAACCCATGTCGTCGATCAGTACGCATACCACGTTCGGACGAGAGAGCGTCGCCTCGGCAGCGTCCATGACGGGCGTCGTCAAGCCGCCTAGGCAGGCAACGAGCATGGCGGCGAGGAAGCGACTTGAGCGTTTGGTCATGGTGCGATCCACCTGGTGGGGTCGTCGTTGCAACGGCTGCTACCGCCATCCGCGCCGCCGCGCGGCGACGCTTGCATCCTCCGCAAGCGGACAGCGGCAGAGCGGTTCATGAGTCGGGTGAAAAGTG
>JAGQOS010000681.1 GCA_020427265.1 Planctomycetales bacterium | reverse complement strand
GATACCTCCACTACTCAATCCGAATTACCAACCAAGGGTGGTGCGCCGCAGGCGGGAGAAAATTCCCGACATCACCGCCCGTCCCACAAGCTAGATCCTCGCTCCCCACCCTCGCTCCAACCGCCATCCTGATCCAAGGATCGGCCAAGCGAACGAAACGATGTTGGGGTGAGCCGTGAATCAGCACCGTGAGCCCGGCAGCGATACAACCGGAAACTTCCAGGACGCACTGGGAAAAGCCAGCGGCGGGAGTCGAACCCGCAACCCCCGCATTACGAATGCGGTGCTCTGCCAATTGAAGCTACGCTGGCGAAACCCCAGAGAATAATGATTCTGGAACAGTTGTGTCAATTGCCCTTAAGACGCAAGAAGTAAGGTGGCGGTTTCCAAGAGATAAAATGAGGATTTTCCGCAATCAGGAAAGCTGTCGAGCCGAATCAGGCTACTTCTATCGGCCTCGTTTCTTCGGCTCCTGAACTTGGTTTGGCAGATTTTCATCGTTTGGGTGAAAAAAGTGCTTGCAATTCCTACAACCTGCGATAAAACTAGCGGCTGAGCTAAAAGTCCGATTGA
>JAGQOS010000680.1 GCA_020427265.1 Planctomycetales bacterium | reverse complement strand
ACGTCGTTGATGCCGATCGTCGGCTCCGGCACGTCTTCGAGCCAGAGCCCCGGCTCGGCCTTCTTTTTAACCAGCGCTTTCATCGTCGTCGTTTCGCTTTCTGGGTGAACCACTAATCGACTGTCGCCGGGCATTTTATCATCGCCGCGCGTATGCGGAACGGCCAAATTCGTGTGCGCAGCGAAGATCTGCGAAGTGAAAACCGCCATGGACGCCAAGTGCGCCAAGTTGAGTGCCAAGATCGTATTTCACAACGATTGGCCGCAGCTCGCCAGCGTCCGGGATTGCCGGAGAACCGTGGGCTAGCGCCCTGCGGCTGATGAGTTTTTGCTTCGAGCTGCCGTCTTAGCGTCCGTGGCGAACCTAACGGTTCAATCAACAACGTTGCCGATGTCCTGCGCGTGCGTTGGCGTTGGCCCTCTCCACGGCGCCATTCGCGATCGGCGGAAGTTCACGCAAAAAGGGCCGCTGCCTCTGCCGTGGCAAAGGAGCGGCCCGCGCCCGCTTCTCTTTTTTATCCGCAACAACGAGGCTGCTTTTCGACGACTTCATAAGTCGCGCAGCGTCGCTTCAAG
>JAGQOS010000067.1 GCA_020427265.1 Planctomycetales bacterium | reverse complement strand
CTTTCCAGCGACTTCCGCCGGAATTTCGTTAAATACTTTCATCGCTTCGATGATGCACACGGTCGTCTCTTTGCCCACGGCGTCGCCCACTTTGACAAACGGGGCCGATTCCGGATTTGCCGCCGAGTAAAAGGTCCCGACCATCGGACTGGTGACATAGGCGATGTTCGCCGAATCGGCCGACGGCTTGGCGGCGGCAGGCGGCGCGGTCGCCGCATCCTTCACCGGCGCAGGCGCGCTACTTGTGGGCGCGACGGTAACGATTGGCTCAGCGCCGCGGCGCAACCGAATTCGCGTATCAGCTTGGCGCAGGTCGATTTCGCTCAATTCGTGCTCATTCATGAGTTCCACAAGCCGGCGAATCTTGCGGACGTCGAAAATTTCGCCAGAATTGGGAGTAGGGTTTGCCATATTCAACCTTCAAACAGGGGAATGTCGCGTAAGTGACCGGCTTTAGATCGTCACAACTCTAAGCGTCGAATCAACTTGTGCCACAGTCTACTAAGGCCGGCGGCGCAGTGTCAACCCGGCCCATTTTCGCCATTCCACCTGCTTGTAACCAGCAAAGGGTTCGCGATGAATCTTCGACCGCTCGACTTCCGCAGCGATACACTCACGCAACCAACGGCCGCCATGAAAGAAGCAATTCTGGCAGCGCCGCTGGGCGACGACGTATTCAGCGAAGATCCCACGATCCAAGCGTTGCAGCAACGAGTTGCCGACCTGCTCGGCAAGGAGGCCGCGCTGTTTGTGCCCTCAGGTACAATGTCGAACCAGATCGCTATTCGTGCCGCAACTTCGCCGGGCGATGAGGTGCTGTGCGAAGCCGAGTGCCACATTCATTATTACGAACAAGGCGCGCCAGCGCAGTTGAGCGGCGTCGCCATGCGGCCGATCCAAGGTGAACGCGGTGTGCTGCAGCCGGAACAGTTGATCGGCATGATCCGACCGAGCGACGATCACTTTGCCCAAACCCGGCTCATCTGTCTTGAAAACACGCACAATCGTGGCGGCGGACGAATCCAGCCGCTCGACTCCGTCGCAGGCATCTGCGAGTGGGCGCATGAGCATGGGCTGCTCACGCATCTCGACGGGGCGCGATTAATGAATGCCGTGGTCGCGACCGGCGTTGCCGCTGATCAGTGGAGTCGTCACTTCGACTCCGTCAGCATTTGTTTTAGCAAGGGGCTCGGGGCGCCGGTGGGATCGGCACTCGCCGGCTCGCGCGAATTCATCCGCCGCTGCAGGAGGCATCGCAAAGTACTTGGCGGCGGCATGCGCCAAGGCGGAATCATTGCCGCCGCGGCTCTCTATGCGATCGAACACCACGTCGAACGCCTGGCCGAAGATCATCAGAACGCCAAGCGGTTGGCGCGAGCGATATCAGGCTTCAAAGGCGTCGCGCTTTCGCTTGACGACGTGCAGACGAACATGATTGTCTTCGAGATCAGCCCCAGCCTTGGCCCGGCGCTCGAGTTGGTCGCGGCTTTGCGAGAACGCGGTGTGAAAATGCTGGCGATCGGCCCGCAACAAGTTCGCGCGGTCACCCATCTGGATGTCGGTCGCGACGAAGTCGATGCGGCCGTCGAGATTATTGGCGAAACGCTTGCCGAACTAACGGCCGCGCCGGCCCAAGGCCGAAAGGCTTTGAGCGTCGGTGAGGAGTAGTGGAGCCAACGGCTCTTCGCCGGGCAATCGTTAGATCTTCCAATCCACGAATAGCTTGTCGCGGAAGTTGCTCCACTCGGATACGCGACGATCTTCTTGCGTTCCGTCGGCCATCAAGCGGCTCACCCACTCGTCCATGCGGCGCACCCGTCCCGCTACGTTGTCGATCATGTTATAGGCCATCTTATAAGCGGCCAGGTTGTTCTCTTGAATCAACAAGTCGTAGTCACGGCGTTCGATCTTAAGGACGCGCAACGGCGTGAGCGCTTGAACACTGGCGGAATGCGGTGCGCTGCTGAAGAACGACATTTCGCCAAAGACCTCGAACGGCGTCATTTCGGCTAACGTCACCTGCAGGTGGTCGTCCGTCTTCTTGACGACACGACAGCTTCCTTCGAGCAGAACCAGCAGATTCTGGCCGCACTTGCCCTGTTCGAGCACAATCGCATCGGGTGCATATTCAGCCGTCGAAGCAATGTCGATCAACTGTTGACGTTCGGCATCGCTCATGCCTTCAAAGATCGGTAGTTTGGCGAGCAAATCCAGGGGCAGAAAATCTTCGCTCATGCGATCCCTCCAAGAATCGTGGCCCTGCCAACTCGGCCGATGCCAATCATGTAAGCGGCCACACGTAAACTGACGCTGCGCTCTTGCGACATGTCCCAAACGCGTTCGAAGGCCGAGGACAGCACGTGATCCAACTCCTGACGCACACGATTGAGCCCCCATTGATAGTGCTGTCGATTCTGGGCCCATTCAAAGTAGCTGGCTGTTACGCCTCCGGCATTGGCCAGCACATCGGGCAGCACAGTCATGCCGCGGTCGCTGAAAATCTTATCGGCATCCGGGCGAATCGGTTCGTTGGCGGCCTCGATGATGATTGGCGCCTGCACGCGGTCCGCGTTGTCGGATGTGATCACACCACCCAATGCCGCCGGAATCAACACGTCGACCTTCAGCTCAAGAAGTTCTTCGTTCGAGATTCGTTCCGCCTCGGTGTAACCTTCCAGGCTGTAGCGATGCTCGCGAGAGTACTTGAGCGCGCCGGCAATGTCGATCCCGTCCGGACGGTAATAACCGCCACTAACATCGCTAATCGCCACGACCTTGCACTCGGCTTCGGTCAAGAACTGCGCGGCATAGGAACCGACGTTGCCAAATCCCTGGATGGCGACGCTCGTTTCATGAATCTTGCGTCCCAAACGACTGAGTGTCTTGAGCGTGAAAATTCCGACACCGCGCCCCGTCGCTTCCTCCCGTCCGGGCATGCCAAATAGCTCAACCGGCTTGCTCGTGACTACGGCCGGATTGAATCCGTGGTACTTGTTGTACTGGCTCATGATCCAAGCCATCACTTCGGCACCGGTCCCCACGTCGGGCGCTGGAATATCGGTATCGGGACCGATCACATCGTGGATCTGATCGATAAATTTGCGAGTAATGCGTTCCAGCTCGCGAACGCTCACCGATCGAGGATCGATAGAAATTCCTCCCTTCGCGCCGCCATAGGGAATATTGACGACCGCCGTTTTCCAGGTCATCAGCGAGGCCAGCGAGCGGACTTCGTCGAGATCAACTTCGGGATGGTAGCGGAGGCCCCCTTTCATTGGGCCGCGCGAATTGTCGTGTTGCACACGGTATCCAATGAACGTCTGCAGCTCTCCGTTGTCCATCTCGACTGGAATCTGCACCTGAACCTCGCGCTTGGGTGTGCGCAAGAGCACGCGCATGTTGTCGGTCAGGTCGAGCTGGTCGGCCGCCTGGTTAAAATAGTGCGTCGTCGCTTCGAGAGCCCGCATGGCAGCTACAAGAAATCCGTAGAAAACCCTGAAAAAACGTCGTTCGACCGCCCCGGCATGATATCGGGGGGCCCCACGGGTAACAAGTCGGACCGGTCGATCGTCGCCGACTACTATCTTGTTTATACCTGATTCCACGGCCAAATGCGGCGACTGGGGAACAAACGAGGCCAGTCATTGCGAATGATCATATGCAAAATCTTCCGATTTCACCGATCAACCGACTTTGGACGACTTCTAGACACGGTGGTAAACTGGATACTATCGAAGCTTCTGCACTCAAAAGCTCCCCCTAATCGCTGAAAACCCGTCTTATGTCGGTATCCATTCCCGAATTCTGGCGTTTGCTTGGCGAAAGCCAGCTCCTCTCGCCTGCTGAATTCCAGAAACAGCAAGCCGCCTACGGCCAAATGAAAGGCGCAGCCAGTGGCGGTAGCTCGTCGGCAGTCGTCGAATGGCTCGTGGCCGAGAACGTGATCTCGCGGTATCAGGGCTCGATCCTTCGCGCCGGTCGATCGGGCCCGTTTCATTACGGCGACTATCGCGTCTACGACCGTGTCGAGAACGGTCGATTGGCTGGTCGCTTCCGCGCCACGCATACGTCGACAAATTTCCCCGTGCTGCTCGACTTCCTGACAGGCCAAGTTGCGCAAGACGCAAATGCCTGGACCTTCGCTGCGCGCCAGGCAAAACAGTTTCGCCAGATCGTCTCGCCTCATGTCGCACGACTGTTCGACTTGGTTGATCTCTCTGCCTTCAAATTTGCGGCGATTGAAAACTTGCAGGGTGCATCGCTCAAGGAAAGTCTGGAAAGCGGACAACGACTTCCAACCGGCGAAGCTTGCCGCATCGGCCGACTGGTCGCGTTGGGCTTGGCTAATCTACACGGCCAAGGAATCGTGCATGGCGAGATTCGACCTTCGAATCTGTGGATGGAACCACAGGGCAACGTGAAGCTGCTGGCCGCCCCCCTCGCACATCCACTAGGTGTGGCGCCGGGAGTGTTTCATCTCGGCGTTGCCGATCCGACCGGCGAATTGTCCGAAGCTGCAGACTACTTGGCCCCCGAACTCGCGCCTGCCAATGCGCAGGCGACACCGGCGACCGATACCTACGCTTTGGGCTGTTTGCTCTACCAACTGCTTGCCGGCCAAGTCCCGTTTGCCGGTGGCGGCTCGACGGACAAGATTCAGCGGCACTACAATCAGCTGCCCCATCCGCTCGAAATGTTCGGCCAACCCGGTCCGCTGGCGGCGATCGTCAATGCGATGATGTCGAAAACGCCCGCCTCGCGGCCACCGCAAGTTGCAGCCGTGGCCGACGCGCTCGCTGCTTACATCGACCCGGCCCGTTTAGAGATTCCGGCCGCGCCGCAATCGCCCCAACTGGCGACTTATGAAGCCAAACTTTCCGAACACCGCGCGGCGCTTTCAGGTGGGACTCAGCCGGCCATTAATTTTGGGGCCGCCGCGCCCACGCCGACAGGCGCCGCGGTGGAACCGACCAAGTCGCCGCGACCTGTTGGTCAAACCGCTTCGGCGGCAGTTGCAGCGGGAGCCGGCGCAATGGGGGCAGCCGTAGCGGTACGGCCGGCTGTGGGAACGGCGGCTCCTAGGCCGTCGGCAACTGCAACCATATCGAGCAAGGATCGTGCTACAACAGTCGACAAGGAAGAAACAAAGCGAATTCTCGGCTGGGTAGCCGTGGCAGCGATGACAATCAGTGCGCTGGTGATCTTTGCCAACACGTTTACCAGAAAGCCCAGTGTCGCGAGCACGTCGACACCCGGTTCCGACAATGTTCTGCCTTCAGGTGCCAATTCGAACGGTGCGACCAAGTCGAACGATCAGAATCGCGAGGGTGAACAATCGCCCGGCGTGCGCCCGAACGATGCGTTGCGGTCGGCGAATGGCAACGGTGAAACGCCGACGCGCGTTACCCGGCAGCCGAGCCAGAACACAACGCCGCGTGTTGCGACTCGCACACCCACGCCACCCGCATCAACACCGGCTGCGCAACAGATCGTGGCCGACGACGGCGAACTGCTTTGGGCAGCGCCGACTCAGGGCGAGCGATTACGACTGAATTATCTACCAACGGGTTGTCAGGTATTCCTCGCGCTACGCCCTGCCGAGATCGTGGCGCATCCCGAGGGCAGCAAGTTGCTCGATGCACTCGGTCCGAGCGGGGCAGCGCAGCGCGAATGGCTGGAAAATGTATCGGGACTGCCGCTGAGTGGAATTTCGCAAGTCGTCCTTGGTTTCGCGGACGATGCCAGCGGCGCGATCCAGACGTCGCTACTAGTCCAGCCAACCACGCCGATTGACGAAGCGTCCCTCGTGGGACGTTGGGGAAATCCCTCCGCGAGCAACCTCGACGGCCTGAAATACTACGCGGCAGCAGGACGCGCCTACATCGTTCCCCCAGGAAGCAACGGCCCGTTCATCATCGTACCGCAAGCCGCGGTGCAAGATGTGGCGACAAGCCGTGGCGGCGCCCCTCTGCTGAGCCGCGAAATCGAGGAATTGATCGATGGCAGCGACGTCTCGCGCCACGTTACGCTGGTCTTTGCCCCGTTCTACTTGTTCGGCGACGGCCGCGAACTGCTGACAGGCGAGTTGAGCGCGCTGCGCGATCCGCTCTTCTACTTTCTTGGCGATGACGAAATGAAAGCGGTCGCTCTGAGTGCGCACTTGGACGATCGTCTGTTTGTCGAAATGCGGTTTCGCGGCGATCTGGAACTGCCACCGCGTCAGATGGCCGACAAGCTTCGCGATCGCCTGCGCGACATCCCCGGTAAGCTCGAAGGCTACGTAGCCGATCAGCAGTTTTCCAGCTATTCGCGCCGCATTCTGTTCCGCTACCCGTCGATGATCGCTTTCCTGCATCGTTTCACGCGCACTGGCGCATCTGGCGACGAGGCGGTGCTGCGGGCCTATCAACCCGGCATCGCCGCTCATAACCTGTTGCTGGGAACCGAACTCTTGCTGGCGGAATCGACCGGTGCAGGTACGGTCACCGCTCCAGCGGCGACGCCTAAAGGCCCAACAACAATCGCGGAGAAGATGGATCAGCGCATCGACTTGAGCTTCCCGCGTAACACGCTCGAGGTTTCCATTCAGCTCCTTTCAGAAGAAGTGGGCGTGCCGATGGAGATTATCGGCGGCGATCTGCAGTTGGACGGCATTACAAAGAATCAGTCATTCGGAATCGACTTGCGCGATAAGCCCGCCTGGGAAATTCTCACGCAGATCATGGTGCTGGCCAATCCAGACAAGGCATCTACCGGACCATCTGATGAAAAACAGAAACTTGTCTACGTGATCAAGCCCAAGGCGCCGGGCGAAGAAGAAGTCGTCTTTATCACCACGCGAGCCCAAGCCGCCAAGCGGGGTGACAAGCTCCCGGATCAATTCGTGGGAGAATGAGTGTGGAGCTGTTTTCGATCGACTGCACAACTTGCCAAGCCAAGCTGATCGTGCGCGATCTGTCGGCCATCGGCCAGATTCTGGCCTGCCCGAAATGTGCGAGCATGGTGCAAATTGTTCCACCGGCCAACTGGACCGCGCAGCCGGCAACCACCGAACCTATCGCCGATACGGCATCCGCCAGCGTTCCGACCACATCCGATTCCGACATTTCGCGCAACACACAACCAGACTTCGATCCAGCCGCCGCAACGGCAACCGAACCAATGGCGGCGGGCGCTGCCGATCCGATCGAGACGCCGACCGCCGCCTGGGAGTCGCCGCTCGAATCGCAGACGCGACGCGTCGTCGAGATCGCCTTTGGCTCGATCGCCGCCGTGGCGATCGTCGTGTTGGTCGGCATCATGGGCTGGAACGCCTTTCGCGCTCCAGACGAGCCAGAAGTCGCCGTTGCCGAGACGGCGAAGAGTGCCTCGGCAGCAGAACGTTCGACGGACAACTCAACGGAGGCAGCGGTCGATTCAACGGAAGAGAACACCCCAGTGCCCGATTTGCAACCGAAAGTCGAGTCCCAGCAGGACCCCGCCAACGTCGACGAGCAAGTTCAGATTCCGGCTCTCCCGGTGGAAGCGGTACAGCCGTTGAACGACAACGTCGAAAATGCCGCAGAGCAGGCTCCGCCGGCCGACGTCGTCGACCCCGCACCTGCCGCCGAAAACACAGTTCCCCTCGCGTCGAAAGGCGTTGCCGATGCCCAGGGAACGGAAACGGCCGATCCGAAAACACTCTCGCCAAATTCTAATCCGGAGAGTGCGACGCCCGACGAAGTGCTCAGCGCGGACGAACACGTGGACAACCCTCTGCTTGTCGAAGAACCCGCTGTGCGACGCTTCCCCAATCCCGGCGATGAAAACGGTTCGTTTCAGGACCAACTCGTCGAGCGAATCGCCTTTCGGGTGGAGCAGATCGAGTTGCCTGGCGTAAAACCTCGGGCATTCGTCGAGTTGATGATCGACATGACGGCGCTGCCAATCGCCTTCGATCTCGATGCGCTTTCACCGCGGCAGATTGCTGCGTTGCCGGCATTGGAAGTGAAGAAGCAGGACGTATCCATTGCCGAGTTAATGAGCGAAACGCTGACGAAAGCGGGTTACACCTATCTGACCGAGGCGAATGGTCTGATCGTGACGACACGATCGTCGGCAAGCAATAAGCTCAAGCGGTACCGCTATCCGACCGATGACCTGCGTGGCGATGGCCCCGACGCACCTGCGCAGTTCGCTCAGCTTCTTCGCCGCCTGGTCGCTCCCCATAGCTGGGAGGCGACACCGGATGCGAGAATCGAAATTGTCGATGGCGAACTCTGGATCGAACAGACGAGCGACGTGCACGCGCAATTGGTTGCCTTTTGCGAACGCCTGCGACTCGCGCGCGGGCTGCCGCTCAAGAGCCGCTTCTCCCGCGACCGATTCGCGCTCATGCCAGCGTCGATTGAACACGCCTCGCGGCTCGAACCGGAGATAACGTTTACATTTATCGAGCCCGCGGCGCTGCGGCAAGTTGTTCAGCACCTCGAAACGGAAACTGGCTTGGCGATCTATGTCGACTGGCCTTCGCTCAAAGCGGAAGGGTTCACGCCGCGTACCGAAATTGCCTGCTCGATCGTCGCCGAACCGCTCGGACAAGCGTTAACGAGCATCACGCGCCCCCTGGGCCTGGCCTGGCGAATGGTCGATGACCGTACGATTGAAATTTTCGGGCGTGAACGGGCAGAATCGCAATTGGTCGTGGCATTTTATGACCTGCGAGAGGCCTTGCGTGAAGGAGTTGCCCCGCCGACGGCTTTGGCTCAAATACGCCAATCTGTGATCGAGGCCGGCAATCTGGGCGCCACTTCGCGCTGGAGCGATGACGGCGGTTCGGGTGAGATCTATTTCGACATGGCGAGTCGATATGCCGCCGTCCTGCAAACGCACGCCGCGCACGCCATAATCGAACGATGCGTGGTTGATCTAAGTTCGGCCGGGCACTAGATTGACGTCTTCGCGCAGGCGGCTCCGCGACCGACATTCGGCGAATTTCGACGCATGGCGCGCCGCAACTCCAGCACTCAAGGACGTACGTCATGGCAGAGCATACGGTGGTTTTAATTCCAGGCGACGGAATCGGTCCCGAAGTGACCGGCGCCGTGCAACAGATTTTCGCTGCCGCGAAAGCGCCCATCCAATGGGAAGTCCATCATGCCGGCCTGGCGGCGCTCGAATCGGGTAGCGACGAGGTGCTGCCCAGGTCGACCGTCGAAGCGATTGAAAAGTATCACGTCGCACTCAAAGGGCCGTGTACGACTCCGGTCGGAGAGGGCTTCACAAGCGTCAACGTGCAATTGCGGAAGCGGCTCAATTTGTACGCGGCCGTTCGCCCGGTGCGTAGCATGCCCGGTGTGCCCACGCGGTTTGAGAACGTCGATCTGGTCATCATTCGCGAAAACACCGAAGGTCTCTACAGTGGCGTCGAGAATCAACTGACCGACGATGTCGTCATGAGCATGAAGATCGCCACACAGACGGCATGCAAGCGGATTGCTCACTGGTCCTTCCGCTACGCCACGTTGCGGCAGCGCAAGAAGATTACTGTGCTGCACAAGGCGAACATCATGAAGATCACCGACGGCCTGTTCATTCGCTGCGCCCGCGACGTCCATCAACACGAATACCCCAACATCGAGTACGACGAGCAGATTATCGACGCGGGCTGTATGCGGTTGGTCCAGCACCCTGAGCGCTACGACGTGTTGTTGCTCGAGAATCTGTACGGCGACGTAGTCAGCGACTTGTGCGCGGGTCTCGTGGGCGGACTGGGCGTTGTTCCGGGTGCGAACATTGGCGACGACATGGCGGTTTTCGAAGCCGTGCATGGCTCGGCGCCCGATATCGCAGGCCAAGGCATCGCCAACCCGCTGGCGTTGTTGATGTCGAGCGTGATGCTCCTGAACCATTTAGCTGAAACACGCAACGACGCTGCTTGCGCCAAAGTTGCCGGCAGTTTGCGCAAGGCATATGACGGAGCGCTCGCCGACGGCGAGAAGACCCGCGACCTGGGCGGCGATCTCGATACGGAAGGGTTTGCCCAAGCAATCATCGCTCGGCTGTAAGCTCCGCGCGATCTCTTCGAACGAAGATCGTAGCCAGCACTACGAATTTCGTAGCAGTGAATTTGGCATTTCTCGCAAAAACATGTAGCCCATCAAGGCGGTCGAGAGCAATTCCGGCACAAGCAGGCGCGCCGCCATTTCCAAACCAAAGCGATAGCTGAGGTAAATCAGCGTGAACGACGCCAGCAGCGACACGCAGCCCAGGAAGTTTGCCGTTAAGCTGATCGTTTCCTGCGTCGTCGCGCGCATGCCTCGCAGTTCGTGGAAGAACTGATAGGCAAGTAGAATGTAGATAATCGCCGAGGCGATGCCGTACTGCGCCAGGGCGGCGACACCGATCGCCGCATCGTAGAAACCATGCGCGAAGACAATGACTCCAAAAACAGCCAGGAACTCCAACCCCTTCTCGCGCACATGCCAAATGCCCCGGGCGAACGCCAGGCCGACCAATCCGGTCGAAGCCATATGAAAGAAGTTGGCCGTTAGAAACCGTCCGACGGTATTGCCACCGTTGACTGCAAAGTAGCCGGCGTTCTCCTCGATGGCAAAGCCGAGCCCGACACAGGCGGAAACGATCAACGTTTCTAATTCGTTGCGGCGCCGCACGAGCCAGGGCATGAGAGGCAGCAGCAAGAGGAGTTTGCAAAACTCCTCGCGTAATCCGACGCTTAGCACATGATAGCGAACACCCGATACGACGTCGCCACGGTCTTCCAGGCCCCAAGTCGCCTCTTGCCAATACAACAGAAACAGGGTCGGCCACACACTAAGGACCCCCAAGGGTATTGCCGCCAGGCAAAGCCACCAACGGGCGCCCCTGGCGTGCAGAATTTGGCCGGACTGCAAGGCGATCAATAGCCAACCGATGCCGGCAATTACGGCGAGACTTGCCGCGCCCGGCGTGAAACGCTGCCACACGCCACGGGGAATCTCCCGCCATACGGTGGCCCAATCCCGGCGCTCGACAGCCATTCGAATGCAGGCAAAGGCGGGGATGGCGTCTCGGTACAACGGATCTTTGGCCAATCGTTCCACAGCCTTCACATCGTCGATTTGCAGGTAGAGTTCGACGGCCCGTTTCCGGGCCCGTTCCGCTTCGGTCAACGCACCTTCGCGCTCGTAAGCTACCGCAGCCTCGAAAGGGTTCTCCATTGCCTCGTAAAAGACTCCCAGGGCGTGTTGGAGATACCTTGACTTCGTGGCCACTTGATCGAGAGCAGCGAGCGCAGCGGGGTCGCCGGCCAGAAGTGATCTCCATAGCGCTAACGAGATTTGCTTCTCGCCTACGCTGAGCGACGAGGCTTTCAGTCGTGCGTCGACTGCGGCCGATTCGAGTAAGCTGACACTGGTTTGTGGCTCAATTTCACTCCCAAAGCGGCTGACGATCAAGGACTGGCTCTGCGCGCGAGCCAAACTGCGCAAGACGCGAAACACGTCTTCCGGCTCAGTGGCGGAGTCCGCGAGCATCTGCTCGAACAGGCGCAGCGCCTGAGAAGTTTCTCCCAGGGCGGCCGCCATGGCGATTTGCTGGCCCCGATCCGGTGGCGATTCGACTGCGACAAATTGCATCAAATAAGCCGCCAAAACTCCGGCCGCCAGGATGCCGATCACCATGCGCCAAAGAAACGTCGGATCTTGAGTTCGGATGCGCAGGGTTTGTCGCCAGTGCATGGTTCGCTTCTTCACGGTCGCTCGAACAAGCGGAAACGTTCTGCCCAACAGGATACCAAGTTCGCACAGATGCGGGGATTCCCGATTGTGAATTCCGTAAATCACATGCGTTGTGATATCCAGAAGCGAACGAGACAATGGTCTTCGTTCGACTTGCTTCAATTAACTTGGCGCCGGCTTCGGCTGCCATACGATCGTGTCGACGCCGGCCGCGTAGTGCAGCAGTGGCTCGCCCTCGAGCGGAATGTCGAGCGAATCGGCCATCGTATTCACTTCGATTGTCGCCTCCGCCTTCTGCAACGGCCAGGGAACATGATGTACATCGGCGCGGCGAATTCTTGCCTTTCGATCCTGGCAGTACAGGCAATACCGTTCGGTCAGAAAGTATTCGAGCGTTCCCGGATGAGCTGCGAACGGCTCAGACACTGCACGGTAACGGCCTCGAAACTGGGCAGCCGAATCTCGGCGTTGGCAGGCGAAATCGATGGCTCCGTCACGGTGTTCGATCTGAATGTCCGCCCGAAAATATGGCAAATAGAAGAAACGCCGCGCGCCCCAGACGGCGAGCCAATTCGTGGCGTCGAGGCTAAAGAACCACACGCCCGGCTTACCATCGACTTCGACGTACGTACGAACATTCAATTCCGGAAATGCGGAAAACCAGGGCAAATCTGGACAACCTCTCGGCGCAATGCCGCACATGCGGAAGGGCACCACGCCGATCCAGGCGGTGTCCTCAAACTGCTGTAGTTTCACGCCGCTCGGCAAACAGCGTTCGATTTTGGCCGGCGCTACTGGCCAATGAGCAAAGAGCAGTTCGTACCAGGTCTGTCGCCAAGTCCACGGCGCCATGGAAATTGGCCAGGGCCGATGATCGATCTCTTGCAATGCAGGATGGGCCATAGCCGATTCAGGAACCTTTGGTTCGAAGTTTCTAACCCAACGAATTCGCTAACCGAATTCGACTAGCCTAATTAACCGGCGATCAACCATTTTCAGATCACACGGCTGAGGACCTGAACGCTTTGCACCTCATCGCCTAGGGCTCGTATCCCAGATTCGTCGCCAGCGTGCGCTCCGCTTTCGCCAGCGAGAAGCCTTTGCGAATTGCATAATCTTCCACTTGATCCTTGCCCAGGCGGTCAACGGCAAAGTAGCGCGCCTGCGGGTTCGCAAAGTACAAACCGGAAACGGAAGCGGCGGGAACCATCGCTAAATGTTCGGTCAGCGAGATGCCGGTATTTTGTTCTACGTCGAGCAGTTCGAAGAGCGTAAGTTTCTCAGTATGATCCGGTTGCGCGGGGTATCCCGGCGCGGGCCGAATGCCACGGTACTTCTCAGCGATCAGTTCCTCGCTCGATAGTTTTTCCTCGCGACCATACCCCCATTCACGTCGTACTCGCGCGTGCAGCAATTCCGCAAACGCTTCGGCCAGGCGATCGGCCAGCGCCTTCGCCATGATCGAATGATAGTCGTCGTGATCGGCGTCGTACTGAGCCGCCAATTCGTTGCACCCTAAACCTGTCGATACGGCAAAACCGCCAAGATAGTCGGGGCGTTGCGAGTCGGCAGGAGCGATAAAATCGGCGAGCGAATAGAAGTCGTCTTGTCCCTTGCGTTCCCATTGTTGGCGAAGCGCGTGGAATCTCGCTGCCTCCTCCCGACGCGAATCATCTCGATAGACGATGATCTCGTCGTCCTGAGAGGCTGCCGCCCAAAAACCATAAACGGCATGGGCCTGCAATAATTTCTCATCGATGATCCGATCGAGAAGCCGCTGCGCGTCGTCGAAGAGACGTTGCGCTTCGGCGCCGAGGCGTTCGTCCTGCAAAATTTTGGGATACTTGCCTTTCATTTCCCAAGTCAGGAAGAACGGCGACCAATCGATGAACGACCGAATTTCCTCGAGCGGAAAATCTCGCAGCACGCGCGTACCCAGAAATTCAGGCTTATCGATCGTGGCCGTCCGCCAATCGATTTGAAAACGGCGCGCCAGAGCGTCTCGATAGGGAACGAGTTGGATGCTCTGCCGTTTCTTGTACGACTCGACAAGTTGGGCCTGTTGTCGGCGGTTCTCCGTATCGAGTTTGGCTCGACTGTCCGCGTGCATGAGTTGATCAACAACACCGACGCATCGCGACGCGTCGAGAACATGAATCGCCGTTTGGCTATAGGCCGGTGCGATCTTGACGGCCGTGTGCTTGGCGCTGGTCGTTGCTCCGCCAATGAGCAGGGGAATCTTCAACTCGCGCCTTTCCATTTCTCGGGCGACGTGAATCATTTCATCGAGACTCGGCGTGATCAGCCCCGAGAGACCGATCATATCGACACCTTGCTCGACGGCCGTATCGAGAATCTTGTCGGCCGCTACCATAACTCCCAGATCGGTCACGTCGTAGCTGTTGCAGCCCAAGACCACGCCGACAATGTTCTTTCCGATATCGTGCACATCGCCCTTCACGGTAGCAAGCAGTATTTTACCGCGGGATTGCCCCGCTGTGCCGGCGGCCTGTTTCTCCGCCTCCATAAACGGCAACAGATAGGCGACCGCCTTCTTCATCACGCGCGCCGATTTGACAACCTGCGGAAGGAACATCTTTCCAGCGCCGAACAAGTCGCCTACCACGCTCATCCCGTCCATTAACGGGCCTTCGATAATGGCCAACGAACTTGGGTATTGAGAACGCGCCTCCTCGACATCCTCGTCAATGTATTTCACGATGCCTTTGATCAACGCATGGCTCAACCGCGACTCGACCGGCTTCTCGCGCCATGCTTCATCGGCAATCGCCTGTTTGCCCCCCTGCCCTTTCAGCGATTCGGCGAAATCGACCAGGCGCTCGGTGGCGTCGGGCCGGCGGTCGAAAAGCACGTCTTCCACCAGCGTCAGCAGTTCGGGTTCGATCTCGTCGTACACGGCCAATTGGCCGGCGTTGACAATTCCCATATCGAGCCCTGCTTGGACCGCATGATACAGAAACGCCGCGTGCATCGCTTCTCTTACCGGTTCGTTGCCGCGGAACGAAAACGAAATATTGCTGACACCGCCGGATGTCTTGGCGCCGGGACACGTCGCCTTGATTTGCCGCACGGCCTCGATGAAATGAATGGCGTAGCGATTATGCTCCTCGATGCCGGTCGCCACGGTCAGAATATTCGGATCGAAGATGATGTCTTCCGGCGGGAAATTCACCTCTTCTGTCAAGAGCCGATAAGCGCGCTGGCAAATGCGCACCTTGTCTTCGGTGGTGGTCGCCTGGCCATGTTCATCGAAAGCCATGACGACGACAGCGGCGCCAAACCGACGAATCGTGCGCGCTTGGCGCAAGAAGATCTCTTCACCTTCTTTAAGACTGATGGAATTAACAATCCCTTTGCCTTGCAGGCATTTGAGCCCGGCTTCGAGCACTTCCCACTTCGAACTGTCGATCATGATCGGCACGCTGGCGATATCCGACTCGCCGG
>JAGQOS010000679.1 GCA_020427265.1 Planctomycetales bacterium | reverse complement strand
CTCATCACTGGTCAAGCGAACGGCCTTCGATCTGTCCTCGGCGCTGGCACCACTGCTGGGAGAACAGCGCGCACGGCTCGCTTTCGGTCTGGGTGTTTTGGGAATGGGATTTTCCACAATCATCATTCTGATGGTGATCAATGGCTACGCATTCTGCGAACTGGCCGGCTCACGTCTGGGCGGGTTTCCCTACATGCTGGGGTGCCTGGCGGCAGGAGCGGTCGGAGCGAGCTGGTGGGCAGTCTGGAAAGACGAAAGCCGATTCTACCTGAGCATCGTTGCATCGACGTTTGGAATGATCCTGCTTCCGATCGCCTACATCACGTTCTTCTTCATGATGAACAGCCGCCGCGTTCTCAAAGACGCGATTCCAACCGGACGGAACCGCATCGTGTGGAATGCCCTCATGCTGATTTCTGTTGCTGGTGCTACGGCGGCAGCCGCAAAGTCAATCGCCGACAAGGCGGGTGATCCCGCAACGGGTGTCTGGGTGAAATGGGGAGCGATCGGGTTTCTGCTTCTCGCAATCCCTGGCTTTCATTTCCGCAGGGACGAAACGCCGCAAGCCGCCGCGCC
>JAGQOS010000678.1 GCA_020427265.1 Planctomycetales bacterium | reverse complement strand
GTCGACATCGGCGGCTACTTCATGCCCGAGGACGCCAAGACCGACGCCGCGATGCGTCCGAGCGCAACGTTCACCGGGATCCTGTCGGGATTGTAATTTCGCGGTCTCACGACCGCGCCTAAAACATCATCGCCAGCAGCGTGAGCACGGCGATGAAGCTGAGGTTGAGGACGAGGCCGACGCGCATCATGCGGCGCTGAGGGACCATGCCGGTGCCGAATACGATCGCGTTGGGCGGCGTGGCGACCGGCAGCATGAACGCACAGGAGGCCGCGAGCGCGAGCGGGATGACGAGTTTCGCCGGCATCATGTCGAGCTCGACCGCCACGGAGGCGAAGATCGGCACCATCAGCGCGGCGGTGGCGGTGTTGCTGGAAAGCTCGGTGAGGAAGATCACAAAGGCGATCACCGCGGCGACCACGAGAAAGGCCGGCCAATCGCCGACCAGCGAAACGAAACGGTGGGCGAGAAACATGCTGGTGCCGCTGGTGCCGAGCACGTTGCTCAGCGTGATGCCGCCGCCGAAGAGGAGCAGCACGCCCCAGTCGGTGCCGCGGTCGACATCGCGCCAGCGCA
>JAGQOS010000677.1 GCA_020427265.1 Planctomycetales bacterium | reverse complement strand
CCGACGGATGAACACTGATGTAAGAAAGACTTATTTGTGCTTCGATTTGCCCGTCACGGAGCGGTCAAGCTCCCGTGGCCTGTTCTAGCAACAGACTGCACGAGCAAATCCCTTCATTCACGATGTCAATCAGCGATACGCACACTTGTTCAGTGGCGAAACTGGTTCATAGGTCACCGGCCGTATTGCCGGGAAATCACAATGGATGGGCATTCTGGGTGGTGGAGCCAGACGGGATCGAACCGACGACCTCAAGCTTGCAAAGCTAGCGCTCTCCCAACTGAGCTATGGCCCCGTCCTGCACCCGCCATGATCGAGCGCTGGGCTCAACCAAAACATGGTGGGCCTGGGAAGATTTGAACTTCCGACCTCACGCTTATCAAGCGCGCGCTCTAACCAACTGAGCTACAGGCCCGAAAGGCTCTCGCTCCATTGTGCGACCTGAAAGAAAGAGAAACGAAGACGGCGGTGTTCCGCAAAATGGGACGTGACTTTCGTCCCTATGATCCAATGACGAACCGATAGAACCGAAGCTCTGAAGGTTCATCCTTAGAAAGGAGGTGATCCAGCCGCAGG
>JAGQOS010000676.1 GCA_020427265.1 Planctomycetales bacterium | reverse complement strand
CCCACCGTGACGATCCGCGTTGCTGGCTTAAACGATGCCCCGATGGCCGTGGCGAACGAGTATGAAACTGCCGAGGACGCAGTCTTGACCGGCGACTGGATCGTCGACGACACTGGCGCTGGAGCGGATTCTGATCCGGATACTGGCGATGTGCTAACGGTGTCCGGGTATACGATCGGAACGGATCCGACCGTGCAACCGATCGGTGCGACGATTACGCTTTCTTCCGGCGCTACGCTGCGCGTGACCTCGAACGGTTCGTTCGAGTACGATCCGACCGGCTCGGCCATGCTCAACGCCCTGTCGGTTGGGCAGACGTTTCTGGAAGATCCGATCAAGTACATGATTAGCGACGGCCAGCCGATGATCGATGCCGAGGCCGATAAGTACATGGCCCCGATCACGATTCGCGTCCGCGGCGTGAACGACAACCCGGTGGCGACAGACAACAATTATGCCGCGAATCAGGGCGATACAATAACGGGCAACCTGATTACCGATGATACCGGCGCCGGAATGGACGAGGACGTCGACTTCGACGGCACGCCGCCCGATGACATGATCATGGTCACGCAAG
>JAGQOS010000675.1 GCA_020427265.1 Planctomycetales bacterium | reverse complement strand
CTTTGGTTCCGAGCGATCGGTGGAAGCGAACACCACCGTAAACAAACGTGATCTGGTAGACGCCATAGCGGGAACGGCTAACACTTGCCATCGGAGTCGGCCTCTCGTCGTTGGAGAAAGGTATCGGGCTTCGCGTGCCGCGTCTAACGCGAACCCAATACTACAACGACGATGTCACACGTTTTTCACACGTGGACCACCGATTTTGCCAAGAAACCCGTAAAACAACGGGATTTAGAAAGCACGCCCGGTAGGATTCGAACCTACAACCCTCGGTTCCGAAGACCGATGCGCTATCCAATTGCGCCACGGGCGCGTGCTCCTGAGCTTTAAAGATACGGTTTGGCGACGTTGGATTCAACGGGGGATCCCGCGTCGCCTCGGCTTGATCGGCTAGTTCGACAGACGAGTCACCCGCCGCATTGCCCGCACGGGCCAACCATGTTTACCGGGAATTCCCGATGTTTTGCGCTTACGCGGCGCGTGCGTACTTGCCCGGATAGAGTGCCGATGATATAAGCCCTAATAGGGGCAATCATGAGCCTGATGGGGTGGCTCGGATGATTTATCCCCCGAAAC
>JAGQOS010000674.1 GCA_020427265.1 Planctomycetales bacterium | reverse complement strand
CGCCGAACAAATCTGGGTCGAGGATAAGCGCGCCCTCGATTTCGGTCCGGGTTGTCGTGTAGCCCATCGTCCGCAGTCAGCCTATCAATTTTAGCAAATACTGCCCGTAGCCGTTGCGAGCGAGAGGCGCCGCTAGCTTTTCGACATCTTCCTTGCCGATCCAGCCGCTGCGATAGGCGATTTCCTCGGGACAGGCAACCTGCAGCCCCTGCCGCTTCTGCAAGGTGGCAATGAACTGGCCGGCCTCCAAGAGGCTGTCATGGGTGCCGGTATCGAGCCAAGCAAAGCCGCGTCCCATGAGTTCCGCATGCAGCCGACCGTCATTCAGGTACGAACTATTGAGGTCGGTAATTTCTAGCTCACCCCGCGGCGAGGGCTCAAGGCTTTTCGCGCGATCCACACCCTCGTTGTCGTAGAAGTAGAGCCCGGTCAGAGCGAAATTACTTTTCGGCTTTTCAGGCTTTTCCTCGACACCGATTACCCGACCATCATTGTCGAGCTCGGCGACGCCATAACGTTGCGGGTCATTGACGTGGTAAGCGAAGACCGTAGCACCCCGGTCCGGCTCATCAGCGCGGCG
>JAGQOS010000673.1 GCA_020427265.1 Planctomycetales bacterium | reverse complement strand
GGTCGCGGCCATCGATCTGGCCGACCTGTGCGAGTCGATCGAAGTGGCCGGGCCGGGCTTCATCAATCTGCGGATCAAAGGCGACGTGCTGGCCGCGCGGCTCTCGGCAGCGGCGCGCGACGAGCGCGTCGGCGTCGCGGCGGCGGCCGAGCCCAAGACGTACGTGGTCGACTACTCCTCGCCCAATGTCGCCAAACCGATGCACGTGGGGCACATTCGCAGCACCGTGATCGGCGACTCGCTCTGCCGAACGCTGCGATTCATGGGGCATCGCGCCGTCAGCGACAATCACCTGGGCGACTGGGGCACGCAGTTCGGCATGATCATTTACGGCTGGAAGCACTTCGCCGATCGCGCGGCGCACCAGGCCGACGCGGTGGCCGAACTGTCGCGCCTGTATCGCCTGGTGCGGCGGCTGATGGACTATTACGCCGACCAGCGTCGCATGCCCGAACTGGCCGAACGCATCGAAGCCGTTGAAAAAGAACTGGCGCTGGCGCAAGCGGCGCAGCCGTCCGGCGACAAGAAGGCCGACAAGAAATCGGCACAGCAACTGCGCAAGCTCGATCGGCAGCAAAAAGAGC
>JAGQOS010000672.1 GCA_020427265.1 Planctomycetales bacterium | reverse complement strand
ATCGACACTTCGCGACGAAGGTCACCCTCGACCTGATAGTCGCGGTCGACGATTTCGCGCATCTGCAGCGCTTCGGCGTCGGTCAGTTCATGAACGCGCCGCTCGGCCGGAATGTTGGCTTTTGCAATGATCTCGGACGCAAATTTCGGTCCGATACCGTGAATGTACTGAAGCGCGATCACAACGCGCTTGTTGGTCGGCAGGTTGACGCCGGCGATACGAGCCATCTCTCGTCTCCATCTGAGCCGGACAAACCGGCGCTTCGTTGAACCCGCGTCCGGTGGAGGCCGGCCCATGCGGGTATCCTTCAATGAAAAAACGGCGGAACACCCTTGCGGGCATCTCCACGTTCGTTCTGACTTGGAAGACGGGCCGCGATAGTCTGGAATGCGGCCGCTGTCAAGCCTGTGACTGCTATCTAGCCGAGCTTGGCCAGAACGCCGTCGATCTCTTCCGTCACTTCGTCGATGGTCGCCATTCCATCGACCCCGACCAGCTTGCCCTTGGCGTAGTAGTAGCCAATCAGCGGCGCCGTCTTTTTGTAATATTCGCGCAGCCGCTCGTCGAAGACTTCGGCATTGTCG
>JAGQOS010000671.1 GCA_020427265.1 Planctomycetales bacterium | reverse complement strand
AGTGCGGTGCTGCCGGAACTTCGCTGCGCTCGGTCCGGCGCAGGATTGCAGTCGGCCTGACGGGCGTCGGGGCGGAGTAAATCGAGCGAATTGAGCCAACGAACACCGCGACTGCGCTCGCGTTGCGCAGCAGTGATGGTAGAGTCGGGTGCCACTGGCCTGTGGCCAGTGCTGCTGCTCGAAGGCGTTGGTTTTGGCCAAAGCGGGCTCATCGGCAGGCTTATGTACGAGGGCGTGCAGCCATCGCACGGGCAAGATGCCCGTAGCACCCAAGAAACGCCGTCGCGCGTGACATACGCGACGTCGAACCGCAATCGGGCAACGCTCGAAGAAACGCCGTCGCCTGCGGCTTGCCGTTAAACGAGGGAGCGACCGGGGGCGGACCTTTCGATCAAAAGGACGCGTCGGAGAACGCTCTGCAAAGCGCCAACCCGTCAACGACCAACGCCGACCTCCTCCAAGCTAACAGCTAGCAGCTAATAGCTAGTAGCTCCTATCACCGTTCGGCTTTGCGGCTGCGGAGTGTTTCGGCCTCGGGGAGCGATTTGTAATAGGGATCGAGCGGGTAGCAGCCGGAAACGATG
>JAGQOS010000670.1 GCA_020427265.1 Planctomycetales bacterium | reverse complement strand
TGCGCCCCCCGCCCCTCGCAACCCGCCACCCAACCCATGTCCCGTACCATTCTCGTCGTCGACGACAAGCGCGAACTGCGCAACATGGTCAAAAGCTATCTCGAGGTCGAAGGCTTCCGGGTCGTCACCGCCGGTGATGGGCGCGAAGCCATCTTCGTGGCCCGGGAAGCCAAGCCCGATTTGATCCTGCTCGACCTGATGATGCCCGAGATGGGCGGCTACGAATTTCTGCGTGCCTGGTCGCGCGAAGCGGACACGCCGGTCATCATCCTCACGGCCAAGCTGGAGGAACACGACAAAGTGCTCGGCCTGGAACTGGGCGCCGACGACTATGTGACCAAGCCCTTCAGCCTGCGCGAGCTGACGGCGCGGGTGCGGGCCGTGCTGCGCCGGCTGGAGAAGTCCCAGAACGAGCCGGAAATCCTGCGCAGCGGAGAGGTTGTGCTGGACCCCAGCCGCCGTCTCGTCACTGTGGACGACACCCGCGTCGACCTGACGCCCACCGAGTTCGATCTGCTGGCCATCTTCATGGCCTCGCCCGGACGGGTCTTTTCCCGGCTCGACTTGCTGGACCAGACCCAGGGCGAAGCC
>JAGQOS010000066.1 GCA_020427265.1 Planctomycetales bacterium | reverse complement strand
CCTCCCGATTGGCTTTACCGAAGTTCAGGTGGCAGGCGACATCGATCGTCCTACGGCCATTTCGGCCGCAAACGATGGCCGATTGTTCGTCACTGAAAAGCTCGGCGCGCTGCGCGTGATCAAAGATGGCGCTCTCCTGCCGACTTCCGCTTTCGATCTCGAAGTTGTGAGCGAAGGCGAGCATGGCCTGGTTGGCATGGTGCTCGATCCTAACTTCACGGAAAACGGTCATGTGTATGTCTATTACACCACGGCCGAAGATGGCGTCCACAACCGCTTGAGCCGCTTCACACTCGACGGCGATCAAGCCGTCGCAGGCAGCGAACTCATTCTTATGGATTTCCCGTCCGAAGACGAAGTCGGCCTGCACAACGGCGGCGGCATGACGTTCGGGCTCGATGGCATGCTCTACGTTGGCGTGGGCGACAACGGTTTTTCGGCTAACGCGCGTTCGCTGGAAACAACGCGCGGCAGTATCCTGCGTCTCAATCCAGACGGGACGATCCCCACGGACAATCCGTTCTACAATTCCACCACCGGGATCAATCGCGCCATTTACGCCATCGGCGTGCGCAATCCCTTTACGATGGAAACGGATCCGCTTACTGGCCGCATCTTCTTTAATGATGTTGGCGGAGCGACGTTCGAAGAAGTCAACGAATTAGAAGAAGGTGGCGATTTTGGCTGGCCGCTGTACGAAGGGGTAGGCAATGATCCTGGGTTCGTCGATCCTCTACACGCCTATGGGCACGGATTCAGCGGCGCTCATGTGGGTTGTGCCGTAACCGGTGGCACTTTCTACCAACCAGCCAATCCGCAGTTCCCCGCCACATATGCCGACAAATACTTCTTTCTCGATTTGTGCGGTGGCTGGATCGACACCTACGACCTGACCACCGGAGAAGTGGAACAATTCGCAAGCGGTTTGGCCGATGTCCCCATCCACATGGAAGTCGACCCCTTCGGGGCGCTTTACTACTTGTCGCGCCCTACGGGCGCTGTCATGAAGATCGAATACCCCGTCGATTCGCCGCCGGCCGTCGCCTTGCAACCCCAAGACTTGCAAGTGGCCGTGGGCGAGGATGCAACCTTTCATGTTAGCGCCGGTGGCTCAGAACCAATTTCGTATCAATGGCAACGCAACGGCATTGATATCCCAGGGGCCGAGTCGGCCGATCTGGTTGTGCCGGCCACGATGCTCGCCGACGACGGCGATCAGTTCCGTGTCGTTATCACGAATCCATTTGGATCGACAACTTCCGACGCGGCCTCGCTCACAGTTATCGACGGCCAACGTCCGGCGGCCGTCATTTCCATGCCGTTGGAATCCGATACCTATATCGCGGGCGATACGATTCAATTCACGGGAGCGGCCACCGACAATGAAGATGGCGCGCTGCCGTTAAGCAGTTTGACCTGGGAAGTCAATTTCCATCACGACGAACATTTTCACCCGATGATGTCGCCATTCAGCAACGCGGCCGGCGGCTCTTTCGTCGTGCCGATCGCGGGTGAAACGTCGGCTAACACTTGGTACCGCATTCACCTAACGGCGGTCGATTCGACCGGACTGGAGACGCATTTCTATCGCGACATTCACCCGGAAACAAGCTTCTTCACGCTCGAAGCAAACTATCCGGAAATCGGATTGAGTCTCGATGGCGCTCCGGTCATCGGACCGCACGTCGTCGAAGGTGTTGTCGGGGCCATGCGTTCGATCGGTGTCGCGACTCCACAAACCATCGGCGACCGCGAATACCAATTCATTGGCTGGTCCGATGGCGGATCGCGAAATCACGTCATGGCGACACCGGCGATCGACACGACCTTCACGGCAACCTTTGCGGCGCGGGTGATCGACAACGGCGAACCGGGGTATGCCGAACAAGGCGCCGGCTGGGCCGATGGCATCCATGCTGGCTGGAAGAGCACGTCCTCGCGCGCCTCGAACAACACAAGTGCTACAGCGAGCTGGACACCGGTTGTCAAGGCGGGGCTGCATCGAGTGCGGTTTTACAGGGTGGTCGATCCAGCCAACACAACGTCGGCACAATTACGCCTCACGCATGCCGGCGAAACAACGCTCATTCCAATCGATCTCACAGCGGGCGGGAGCGGCTGGGTCGATTTGGGTGTGTTTGAATTCAACGGACTAGGCGGTGAATCGCTCGTGCTGGAAAACCTGGGCGGCAGCGGGCAGCTCATTGCCGATGCGGCAGAATTTCACGACCTGCTCATTCGCGACGACTCGTTGGTAACGCACTTCACGCTCGACGAAGGTGCCGGCGCTGCCGGCGCGGACACCGCCCCGCACGGCGTGCCCGATACAGCCGTACTTACGAACGGCGCGGCCTGGTCGACGCAGGGAATTGGCGGCGCCGTCGCACTCGATGGCGTGGATGATCGGCTCTCGATTTCCGACACCGAGGACATTAACGACAGGCACAACGAACAGACGACCGTTTCCTTCTGGTTTCGGGCCGACGATGTCGATGCAACTGGCAAACACGTGCTATATAAACAGGGCGGACCGGCGCGCGGTCTGAGCATTTACCTGGAAAGCGGGAACCTTTACGCCGGCGGTTGGTCGGACGAAGCCGGTTGGGCCGGCACATTTCACAGCACGGCCACCGTGGAATCGGGCCAGTGGCATCACGTTGCCCTGGTGCTCGATGCCGGTCCGACCGCAACGCCCAACGGCTTGATGGCCTACCTCGACGGCGAGTTGTTTGGCGCTGGTGACGGCGCACGAGTGAAACGCCATTTGGGCAATGTCACGTTCGGTTCGCTCGACGGTTCGATTCGATTCCATACGGGGAATTCGACGACTGCCGATGGCGATGCGGCGTTCGCCGGATTGATCGACGAAATTCGCATCTACCAGCGAGCTGTTTCAGCCGACGAAGCATTGGCGTTGGCAGGCGCGAGACCGCATACGTTTGTCTTGCAAGTGGCCGTCGACGCACTATCGACCTTCGATGCGTCACCGGCGCTCAGCGGCACGGTCAACGATCCCTCGGCGCTTGTTCAGGTTGAGGTTGCTGGTCAAACGCATATGGCTGTCAACCTTGGCAACGGCGCCTGGCAGTTGGCCAACGACACACTCGCGCCGCTTGTGCCTGGAATCTACGATGTGGTCGCCACGGCAACGCTCGATACCGAGACGGCTGTGGATGCATCCGCAAACGAGCTGACTATTCTTCAATTGCTCGCAAGCGACGACGATCTCGTGGCGTATTGGAATCTCAACGAGGGAGCGGGCGCCGTTGCCGCCGACACCTCGCCTTACGGTGTGGACAATTCCGCATCGCTTGCCGGCAATCCGGGCCAAACCGAACCCGACTGGGTGGGCGAGGGACTCAACGGCTCGCTGCATTTCGATGGCGTTGCCGATCTATTGGAAGTGGCCGACTCGGCCGACATCAATGCGAGCGTGCAATTGCAACGCACCATCTCGCTCTGGTTCCGAGCCGAAGATCTGTCGCCCGGGCGTCGTCAGGTGCTCTACGAACAAGGCGGCAGGAAACGGGGGCTCAACATCTATCTCGACGGCGACACGATCTTCGTGGGCGGCTGGGCGACCGACAAAGGTTGGGCGGGTACGTATCTCAACCGAACTAGGATCGATGCGGACCGTTGGTATCATGTTGCGCTCGTGCTCGACGGCCAAAACACGTTGGAACCAGAGTCGCTGCTAGCTTATCTTGACGGCGGCGAATTTGGCCGCGGTGAAGGCCAGAAGATCTTTCCGCAAGGGGGCGGCATAGGTATCGGGCGCACGAACGAAAAGACCCTATTTCACGACGGCCTGAGCCCGCACAACGAAAACGGTTTCCTTGGCGCCATCGACGAAATTCAAGTCTACAACCGTGCGCTCAACGGCAGCGAGATCGCTGCGTTGGCGTCGGCGCCGTTCGCGAACGGCGCACCTTCGATTTCAGTCGATCCGTTAGTCACCAGCGACAATTCGCCGGCCTTGACCGGCACGGTCAGCGATCCGTCGGCTACGATTTCTGTCACCGTGAATGCGGCGACCTACATGGCTATCAATCAAGGCGACGGCCATTGGTTGCTGGCTGGGGGAACGATCGCACCGCCACTCGCCGTGGGAATCTATGAAGTTCAGGCCGTGGCCACGAACGCGCAAAACGTCAGCGGTTCGGACACGACCGCGAACGAGTTGGAGATTGTCGAAAGTCTGCTTTCCGACGAAGACCTTGTCGGTTACTGGGCGCTCAACAAAGGCAGTGGCGACGTTGCTCTTGATACCTCGCCCGTAGGACTCGATAACTCGGCGTCGCTCGTCGGTGGTCCACAACAGACGTCGCCCGCATGGAACGCCGACGGCGACGGCGGTTCCCTGACGTTCGACGGCCAAAACGATCTGCTCGACTTGCCCGATTCGGTCGACATCAACGGTGCGACTAAGGCGCACACGACCGTGTCGTTGTGGTTCAAGGCCGACGACATCACGGTTGCCGATCGGATGCAGGTGCTCTACGAACAAGGCGGTACGCAACGCGGGTTGAACATCTATCTGCACGATTCGCACTTGTATGTCGGCGGCTGGTCGCTGGGCGACGGCTGGGCGGCCGCACACCTGGTTTCGGATCAGATTCAAAGCGGCATGTGGCATCATGTGGTTCTGGTCCTCGACGGCGGCACTGAGTTGTCGCCCGACGCGCTATCCGCGTATCTCGATGGTCAGGCGTTCGGTACAAGCCCCGGACCGGGAGTCGAATTGGCGCAACAAGGCGGCCGAGCTGGCGTGGGGCGAGTCGATGGACGGACACGATTCCACATGGGTCCGTCGAACCTCAACGAGGATGGCTTCGCCGGTATGATCGACGAAGTACGGATCTACAACCGAGCGCTCGATGGCGCCGAAGTCGCGGCAAGATTTGACCACGATGCAGCCCACTTTGGCGTAACTGGCGGCCACAGTCACGGCGACTTGGGCGAGACGATCGAAATCGCCGACCACGAATTGCTGCCGGAAGTTACATTGCTCGTCGATGGCAACGCGCTCGACGGATATCGCGTGCAGGTTGCTGCAACCAACTTTGTATTCTCGCTCGATCACATCAATGGAGCGCACGTAGCTGGGGAAGGGCACGTCCATCTGTATCTCGACGGCGCGAAGATCGCAACGATATTCGACCAATGGTTCGACTTGCCTGCGCTTTCGCCTGGAAGTCATGAGATCAGCCTGACATTGCAGGCGAACACGCACGCGACTTACACGCACCATGGGATTGCCATTGGGGCTTCACAGACGCTCAACGTGCCGCTGCCGCCACCAAGCGCCGACGACGCTTGGATCGACTCCGTAGATGCCTTCTTCGGGGCATAGGCAAACCAACAGGACGTGTTGAATCGCCAAATCGGCGAAAAACAGCGCACTTCCACCAGATTGCCTGTATGCCGCCACTTGCATGGCGTTCCCCGGCAGCCCATAAGGTTGCCTGGAGCAGAGCACATTCGGCTTCTGCCGCTGTCTCTCGGCTTCGCCGGCGACGGCTAGCCACATTCTTTAGAATCGCCAATTTTGCGGCATTAAGTTCGCTCTGGGCGTCTCTCGTTTGCGCACTCCATCAGCGCATCCTCTCCTTCCGCAGTCCCGTGTTTTCATGGCCAATACCTCCACGGAGGTAATTTGAAGCTCTTTGGTTGTGCATTTCGGTGAATTTCCGACGAATCAGAAATGAAATCTCTAGAACTTCGCTAGGTAATATTTTGCGAAATCGGCCGAAAAATCGGCAAAATCGGTAACTTCCACCAGATTGTCACTACCTTACCTGTAGCGACCATCACAATCGGCAAACATGCTACAACCTAATGGTGCGGTAAATTTGGTATTAGGAGGACCGGGCAATTTAGCCCGTTTGATGGAACGTTGCGATGGACGCACCGCTTACCGAGTTTCCTGATCGAGCCGGCGATCGGTCGACAGGATTTAGGCGCGTCGTGTCGACGCGTCGACTTTTTGTTGGGCCGAGCCGATGGTCGGCTCTCAAGCTACGGGATGCGCACGCTCGAATCCGTGCGTCTGAGCTACTTCTAGAGGAGTTTCTGCGATGAGAATTTTGTCCCAGCGCAGCCGCAAGGCTCGCCCGGCTTCGACCGTCAAAGGTCGGTGCCGACTCGGTTCCGAGATGCTCGAGAACCGAATTGTACTCACGGCCTCCAGCGCCGGTTTTGTGGTTGATGGCGCCGACTTGTATTACGAAGTCGTCGGTATCGACACCGCGGACACGATCAAGCTGTACACCGATATCTCGGGCGACAGCAACATTGACGTGACCAACGCCGACGGCATGAGCTCGCACAGCGTCTCGGCCGGCGACATCGCCAACGCCCAGTTGATGACCAGTAAGGCTTACGCTGGCGTGCGCATCCGCTCGCTCGGCGGCGACGACTTCGTCGACGCAAAAATGCTGACCGGCGATAAAGTTCACGTCCTCGGCGGCGACGGCATGGACCTCATCTACGGCAGTCCCAATATGGACGTGCTCGAAGGTGGCGACATGGACGACATCATCTTTGGTGGCGCCCAAATGGACGTGCTCAAGGGCCAAGGTGGCGATGACTACCTCGACGGCGAAGCCGGCCCCGATGAGATCCGCGGTGGCGGCGGCGACGACACGGTCATCGCCGATGCCGAAGATACCGACGCCGGTAAGACACTGGCCGGTGGCGGCGGAACCGACAAGATCGACTTCTCCGGTTCGGGACCGGGCGTTGGCTTCATGTGGATGGGCTGTTCGATGGACGGCATCAACTACAAGAACAACGGCTTTGAGCGCATCGTTGGCTCGAAGTACGACGACCTGATCGACAACAGCGCCTTCACCAGTGGTGACCTCCGCGTGTGGGCTCGCGCTGGCGACGACGTCATCCTGTCGAGCCCCGGCGCCGACCTGATCGACGGCCAGGCTGGTAATGACTGGATCAGCTACGAAAAAGCTGCTTCAGGCGTGAACGTCGACCTGACCTTGACGGTTCAGTCTGATCCGGGCAGTGAAGCCGATGGCGACGAACTGCGCAGCATCGAGAACCTGACCGGTTCCGAATTCGACGACGTCCTCACGGGCGACAATGGCGACAACGCCATCAAGGGCCTCAAGGGTCGCGACGACTTGTTCGGCGGCCGCGGCGACGACATCCTCTTGGGTGGCGATCAAGGCGACCGTTTGTTCGGCGAACTCGGCAACGACTACCTCGATGGTGGAGCCGGCCGTGATCGCATCTACGGCGGCACCGGCGTGGATACGGCTGTTGTCAACTGGGAACGCGACGTGACCGGCGCTCACCCCGACCAGGAAATCTTCCTCGGCGGTGAAGTCGACACGGTGCTCTACGAGAAGGTCTTCAGCGGCAGCCCGCTGTCGGTTGATCTGTCGAAGGTCAACGACAACGACGACTTCCTCAATGATCTGCACGACGACAACAAGTCGGACTTTGACGAAGGTGTGGATAACACCGAATGGTATGACGTAGTTCCGGATCCGCTCTGCTAAAGCGGTTTCCAATCGCAGCAGCATCCCCAGCTCTCGTACGTCCGGCGTCCTCCGGGGCGCCGGACGGCGAGTGGGATGGGGAATCGAAGCACGTATCACGACTCAACCGCTTCTAGGGATCGAGCGGCCTATTCAAGGTACTCGCCCCGCCGGATCAACCGGGTCCGGATGTAACGATTGAAACGGTTGACGTGGATACGTGACGCTACTGCTGTGCAAACTCGCCGACTTCACCATTCCTTCCTGTCTTGCCCCAATTAAGCTGGAAGTTACGGGACGTATCTCATGCGTTTCCGCAGTTGCTTTGAGACCACACTTTTCTCTGCGGCAGGCCGTTTCGGCTATGCCATTTGAGATGCTGCTCGGACTAAAAACTTCGGCAGATGGAAATACCGACGTTCTGATTCGTTGAGGCCGGCGAAGTTGATTCGCAGCCCGCAGAAGGTGGATTGACGATGTCTACCCTGATTGAACCAAATTTCGGCCAGGAAGCCGCGGCGCTCACGCTGCCTCGGCCGATTAGCCCCCAGCCAAAGCGAGAGTTTCGCCGCCGGGCCGTTAGGCCGTCGCGAGCCGGCGCCCGCTACCTGGCTCAAGTGGCGCTTACGAGCATGCCACTTATGCTCGCCGACCTGCTGGCGATTACTGCTTCGGTCCTTATCGCCGCGACTGTAAGTACGCCGTTTGCCGCCGAGTCGGCGTTTGCGTTGGTCGCGCTGCTTGCCCCGTTGTGTGCCGCGCTGCTGTTTGCGAACTTGCTGTTCGGACTTTATCCGGCCATCGGGCAGACGCCCACGTTTGAAATTCGTCAGGCCTCGATTTCGACGACCTTCGTTTTCTCGGTCTTTGTGGCCGTCGTCATGATGGGCGGCGTGGCCTATCCGCCAGGCGTGGCGATGTTGCTCGCCACGGGTGCTGCCACATTGGTTCTGGTGCCATTACTTCGCTCGCTAGCACGCACGATTTGTTGCAATTTCGATTGGTGGGGGCACCCGGTCCTGATTTTCGATTCGGGCGACGAAGGCCGAGACGTATACGAATACCTGTGCACCCACCGACGCCAAGGGCTGCGTCCCATTGGCCTGATGGACGCGATTCAGCGTCAATGGCGCGATGGTCCGTCGGAGACGCCGGTTTATCTCGACCCGCCCGCCATCGTGCAGCAAGAAGCCAAGAAACATGGCGTCTACTGGGGAGTCATCGCGATGCCGCGTTGCTCCCAAGTGGAATTGGTCGACGTGATGGAGAAATACGCGGCCTACATTCCGCACTTGGTCATCATGCAAGAAATCACCGAGTTGCCGTGCCTCTGGAATCGGGCTCATGAATCGGTTGGCCTTCCGGGGATTCGCATCAAGGAGCGTCTGCTGCTCCCGTTGCCTCGCATCGCGAAGCGCGCCCTCGACATCGCCATTGTGATGATGGGTGGCGTGGTCATCTTGCCCGTGCTGGCGGCTATCTGCGTACTCGTGAAAGCGACCTCGCGCGGTCCTATTTTTTACAAACAAAAGCGGTTAGGCCAGGGCGAACGTCACTTCTACGCCTGGAAATTCCGCACCATGTTCGCCGACGCGGATAAGTGCCTCGACGACTACCTCGAAGCCAATCCTCATCTGCGCGAAGAATGGGAACGCGATCATAAATTGCGAAACGATCCGCGCGTCACACGCGTGGGGAATCTGCTCCGCAAGACAAGCCTCGATGAGCTGCCGCAAATCTGGAATGTGTTGCGCGGCGAAATGAGCCTGGTCGGTCCTCGCCCGATCGTCGATGAGGAAATCGAGAAGTACGGCGAAACCTTCGCGCTCTACACCAAAGTACAACCCGGCATTACGGGGTTGTGGCAGGTGTCGGGGCGCAACAATACGTCGTATCCTGAACGCGTCGCGCTCGACGCGCACTACGTGCGTAATTGGTCGCCTTGGTTCGATCTTTACATTCTGATTCGCACAATCAAGGTTGTGCTCAAACGCGAAGGCGCGTTTTAACCGAGCCTGCTTATCAGACCACTTCTCGGATCGGCCGGCCTTCGGGCGCTAAATATCGCGGCCGACCTCGAGGGTCTTCGATCGTCGTTCTCCCCGCATCGATTCCCAGATTGTGGTAGAGCGTGGTGAAGACGTCTTGATAGCGTACCGGGCGCGAGGTCGCCTCGCCCGCCATTCTGTCGGTAGCGCCGATCACTTGTCCCGTGCGCATGCCTCCGCCGGCCAGCAACGCCATGCCGACCCGCGGCCAATGGTCGCGTCCGCCATTCTTGTTGATTTTGGGTGTACGACCGAACTCGCCCCAGGCCACGATCGAAACATCATCGAGCATGCCACGCTCCTGCAAATCATCGAGCAGCGCCGACAAACCATGGTCGAGAATCGGGAGCATCTGCCGCATGCGCGGGTAATTATCTTGATGCGTATCGAAGTCGCTGAACGAAACGCTCACGCAGCGCACACCCGCTTCAATGAGCCGCCTTGCGAACAGCAGCTTGCGCATCGAGAAACGATCTTCGGCCGTGGTAAAGCGTTTTACGCCGCCAGCGGGCGCGGTGTAGCGCTGCAAATCGCGAGGGTGGCAACGTTGTAGATCGAGCGCACTGGCAAGCCGCCCCGACGTAAGGATGTTGGCCGCCTGTTGGTGGAACTGGTCCATCGCGTCCATCGCTCCTGTTTGATCGACGCGCCGCCGCACGCGGTCGAGATGCGTGAGGAGTCGGCCGCGATCTTCGAGGCGCTTCGCCGGAATGCCGTCGATGAGCGACATGCTCACGGCGTGCTGAGCCCCGCGCTGAGCCAATTCCTTTTTCATCCCCTCTTCCAGCGGACGCGCGAAGAGCTGCGAAATATCGGGGCGGAACGCCTGGTAACTGGGCCCCAAAAAGCCAGGTCGGGCGCTATCGCGCACCAATGGGCGGCCCAGCATCAAATCGACGAACGTGGGAGACACGTCGACCGGCGTACCGAGCAACTTTGCGAGCACACATCCCATGGCTGGCCAGCCGCCAAGCGATTGCAGTTCTTCGACCTTGTGCCCGGACTGGCATTGAAACGCATCGTGCCGCCCCGCCGCGCCGATGAGTGAACGAATGGCAATTAGCTTGTCGGCCCGGGCCGCGAGCTGGGGCAGCATTTCGCTGAATTGCAAGCCGGGAACGGCCGTGGAAATCGGTCGAAATTCACCGCGCAGTTCGGCCGGCGCCGATGGTTTGGGATCGATCAAATCCATCTGCGGCGGCCCGCCATCGAGATGCAGAAGAATGATCGCTTTTTGCGACGACCCGATGCCCGCTACAGCTTCAGCGCGCAGCAGGTCGGCTAGCGTGAAACCATTTCCGGCTATTACACCTGCGGCGAGGAATTCGCGCCGCGATACGCCATCGCAATGGTGTGCTCGTTTGCCAACGATCGAAAGCATAGTCTTTACCACCGGGGGCTAGCATTCCGTGCCACTCGCGATCTCAGCATAGCAAAATGGAACGACCGGAGAAACCGTGTCTGCTCAACCGTTGGCAGGCCATCGCGACGCTAGGATTCGTGTATTGCGCGGCCCTTCCAATTCGGCGCGACTACAAAAAAAACGGCCCGGCTCAACGAGGAACCGGGCCGTTTCAAGATTTTCCGCTGGTCGACGAACTTGGAAGCTCGCCTAGGTCTCGCCTTAACGGAGCAAGGCGAGTACGTTCTGCGGGTTACTGTTAGCAATCGACAACACGGTACCGCCCGATTGCACGAGGATTTGAGCCCGCGTGAGGTTGGCGGTTTCGGCGGCGAAGTCGGCATCGCGGATTGCGCTTTCGGCGTCGGTCAGGTTGACCAACGTGTCGTTGAGCGCGGCGATGTTCGTCTCGATCGTCGTTTTCTGGAACGCACCCAGTCGACCGCGAAGCGAGGTGATCTGATCAATCGCTTCTTCTACGATCAACGCGGCCGTTGTCGTGTCGCTATCGAGAGCGGCCGAGCCACCGGCGCCGAGTTGGAACAGCTTACCCGAAACGCCACCGAGTCGGCCGGTGTTCACACTGCGGATGCCGACGCGAGCCTGCTGGTTGCTGACCACATCGGGGCCGAGCTGGAACAGGGCGCCGCCGCCGTCGATCGAGAAGTCGATCGTGCCGGTAAAGCCTGCAGCCACGCTGGTCGATAGATCGAGCGTTGCTGTGTTGATGCTCAGCCGATTGCCGTCGCCGCTGGCTTGAACACCGTTGACCGAAGCGTCGACGTCGGTTCCTGTGTCACGGAGCGTTCCGCTGAAGCCCGATTCGAACGTGCCCGAACCGCCTTCGCTAATGATGTTGACCTGCACAACCGAACTGGTGCCATAGGCAACCGAGTTCAGGTCCAATGCGCCGGTGCCGGACGTATACGTGGCCGAGACGCCAGTGGCGTCGGCAACCAGGTTGATGGCCGCGGCAATCGCCGAACCGGCCGTGCCCGCATCGAACTGGAACACTTCGGTACCGTTCGAGCCGATCAACTCGAAGACAACGTCGTCGGCCAAGCCAGCCGTGTCGTCGGCACCCGAGTCGATGTCGCCCAAGTCATCTTCCGAACCCACGGTGCCGGCAGCCGAACCGTCGAGCGTTCCGCCCGCCGCGCCCGAGATGCTGAACACGCCGTTTGTATCGACACTGTTGTCGAGTGCCGTTTGGAAATCGGCGAGTGCAATCGCGTTGTTCGTACCATCGACACGGAAGCGAAGTGTGGTCGGATTGCCGTTGCCGTCGGTAATCAACTCGGCGACCACCGGATCGGCCGCGCCGGCCAAGGCGCCGTCTTGGACTAACTCGACCGTGACACCGTTGTATGTATCGGTGTTGTCGTCGGTCGAAAGCGTGAACGTTCCCGCGGCAGCGCGGCCGTTGGCCGTGGTGCCAAGAGCGGTCGTCACGTCGCGAGCACCGCTGGTCGTGCCAAGCGTGACCGGCGTTCCGCCGACGTCGGTGTTCGACAGAATCGTACCGGCCGTCACTTCAGTAGCCGAGAACTCCGAAATGTCGGAGAAGGCATTGACAATATCGGCGGTTGTGACCGTATCCGTGTCGGTCGTGATCGTGATCGTGTCCGTACCATTGAAGGCGACATCAGCGTTGCCAGTCACCGGCGAGCCATCGACGATTTGGATCGTGACGCCATCGAGCGACGTATCCGCCGAAGTAGCCGTGACACTGATCTCACCGGTCGTAGCGCCGCCGATCTGAGCGGCCAGGTCGATCGTGCCCGAACTCGAGGCGATGCCGGCTACGTCGGCATCGGAGTTGACCGTGCCGGCGACATCTTCCGAGGCGGTGAATTCGCTGAGCGAATCAAATGCGGCAACGATGTCGGCCGTATCGACGGCTGTGCCGTTCGTGCGGATCGTGATCGTGTCGGTGCCATTGAAGCTGGCGGTCGCTTCGTCTGAGCCAAGCGTGTTATCGTCGGTAATGATGACATTCACGCCATCAAGCGACGTTCCCGAGTCGGCTGCGCTAATCGTGATCGTACCGGTCGACGCGCCGCCGATGAGAGTCGAGAGATCCAGCGTGCCAGTCGTCGAGGCGTCGCCGCCGTCGACAGCGCCAAGATCAACTGCCAGCGAGCCTTGGGTGCCGGCGGCGGTAACCGAAACCGAGGTAGCGATGGCGGCCTGCGTGGCGGCCGTGTTCACAACGACCGAAACGTCGAGCGAAGCATTCGCGCCCAGGTTGGCCTGGTCGATTTGCAAGTCGGTGACTTGGGCAAAGTCCGCGTCGCTCGACGACGTGATGAAGTCGAGGCTGCCATCGAGCAAACGGCGGCCTTGGAAGCTCGTCGTTTGGGCGATGCGGTTGAGGGCTTCGAGCGACGAGTCGACCTGCAACTGATTCGCAGCGATCTGCTCGTCGGACAAACCACCCGAGTTGGCCGACTCAGTGACCAAGCCACGAATGTCGTTCAGCAGCGAGCTGACCTGTCCCAGCGAGCTGTCGGCTGTGGCGATGACCTGGTTGGCCCGTTCGCTATTGCCGATAGCGGCTTGCACGGCGACGATATCGCTACGCAGGTTTTCGCTGGCAATCAAGCCGGAAGGATCATCCTTACCGCTGTTGATGCGAAGACCCGTGCTCAAACGAGTCAGCGACGTTTGGAGTTGAGCATTCGACCGCGACAGATTCGTCTGGGCCAAGAGCGAGCTAACATTCGTGTTAATACGAGTCATATTGGACTACCCCTCTGTTAAAAGACGTTTCTTCCGATGTGGCCGTTTGCTGAGGAGCGGCAATTCGCGGCACGACTTCGGTGATACTTGGTTGCCTCGGTTTACGATCCCTTCGGCGAACGTAACTCAATACAAATCAAACCCAATCGGTGGCCCGACAAGTCCGCCTTGCCTGGGCACATGAAACGTCCTGTTAAGGTGTTCGTTCCCTCTCGACCCCTCGGCCGTTGCAGCTACCGGTTCGCTTGTCGAAGGGTGCTCCTCGACTCACGAGCGCGGCCTAGCAAGCAGCAGCCGATGGCGTCTATGAGGCGTTATCGTCTGGGTGGAATAGGTACTTTAGCGACAAAGGATAAAAATAAAGCTGTTATCAAGGCTCGGTTGAGTTTTCAGGGCGTGTGATTCTCGTTACAGCGAATGTAGGAATTGTCCGGGTGTCGATCCGTGGCGGCGGCGAGCCCCGGCCAGGTTCCGATCACACGGACTCGGAATTGTTGGGGGATTCCATTTCTCGCGTATCTTCCGGTTGCATCTTCGCCGCCTTGAGGTTCTCGCGCTGGATCGCTTCGTAGATCTCGCGGCGATGCACCGGGATCTGTGTTGGCGCGTCGATACCCAAACGTACCTTATCGCCACGAATATCTACGATGGTTACAACGATATTGTCGCCGATGACGATGCTTTCATCGCGATGTCTCGACAGTACCAGCATCGAGAGTTCCTTCCTGTCAATTCGCGCTCACGCTGCCCGTCGACACGGGGGGCGTTCGCCGCGAAGGCTGTTGTCTTACGAAGCGGAATTAAAATTTCGAGGTTGCAGGCGTGTCGGAGTCGACTCGGCGAGGCAGACTCCGGTTCGAGGCGGGATGTCGGACGGGATAATCGAGGTTGGATTGTTGAAGGTTGGGCGATCAAGCGCTGCGCCGCAGCGAGCGAGCTTCGGTGGGAAGTTTGAATCGAATGGGTTGCTCGTCGCGCGTGACGACCTGGGCGCCCACACGCCGTTCCAAATTGAACAGCAGCGGCGCCTTCAGGTTGGCCGTGATTCCTTCAGGCGATTTGCTGACGATCGCCAATACTTGCGCTTCGCGCGGCGACGGCAATTCCAAAGGAGCCAAATCCCGGCGTGAGATTCGGATTTGGTAGTCGGGTGCAAAGCGGCGCGGGCTGACAACCGCCAATGCCACGTCGCTGCGTTCGGTGCTTTGTAGCCAGCCCAGCGACGAATTCTCAGCGTCGGCGAGCAGAACCCAATAGCGGCAACCTTCCAGTCCGAGCAGACCGGCGGGAAAATCGAGGATATCGCTCGACTGAATATCGATCTTTCCAAATCGACTCGTGGTGATCTGCATTGTCTGCGTCCCTCGCCTTCCGTTGCATTCTGGGAGCGAATCTCGTGCGCCGAATTCAGCACACAAATCATTCATCGGGTCGGCGCATACGCGATGGCCAGTAAAACCGCTCGATTGGCAAGCGGCGCAAGCCTTTCTAGATGCGCTGCTTACACGTCATCTCGCGCCGGGCCGGCGCCATCCAATCAAGACGGATTCCCGCCAGATTCAGAAACAACCCATTCCCGCCGGGCCAATCGCTCGCCAACCAACAAGATCAAAATGGCGACCGACAACAATAGCAGACTGCCTGTGCGCGAGTGCGCCAAACTGACACACGTTTGTCCGGCACGATGCGACCA